>CAIZMS010000387.1 GCA_903934155.1 uncultured bacterium
GGTGGCGACTTTATCGTGAAGGCTTCCATGGGGCATATTCGCGACCTTCCGATCCGCAGTCTCGGGGTCGATCTGGAGGGGGATTTCACCCCCCAATATGAGGTGACGCCGGAGCGCAAGAAGCTTGTCAAGGAACTGATTGAGGCCGCCAAGCAGTGTGATGCCGTCTATCTGGCCCCTGATCCGGACCGCGAGGGTGAGGCCATTGCCTGGCATCTCCAGGCATTGCTGGAGGGGAAGATTCCCGCGGATCAATTCTTCCGGGTAACCTATAATGAGATTACGCCGCGCGCGGTTAAGGAAGCCTTTGATCATCCCTCTGAGATCAATCAGAAGCTGGTGAATGCCCAGCAGGCACGTCGTGTTCTGGATCGGATTGTGGGTTACAAGGTCAGCCCTCTGCTGTGGAGCAAGATTCGCCGTGGATTAAGTGCCGGCCGTGTTCAATCGGTTGCTCTCCGCCTGGTGTGCGAGCGCGAGGAGGCTATCCGGAATTTCATTCCGGAACCGTTCTGGTTGTTCGGTGCCGAGGTTCGCAAGGAGGTTGCTCCCCGCGATCCCTTCGCCCTGCGATTGGCTCGTATGGGGGGCGAAAAGGCTGAGATCAAAACACCGGAAAAGGCCGAGGAAGTTCGCAAGGGTCTGGAGGGGCGTTCCCTGCGGGTTCGGGATATCATCAAGCGGGATTTATCAAAGAGGACTTTCCCTCCGTACATCACCAGCAGCCTGCAGCAGGCGGCGTCACGGGTCTTTGATTTCTCCCCGAGCCGGGCCATGAAGATCGCCCAGAAATTGTATGAGGGCGTGGATCTGGGAGAGGGGCCTACCGGCTTGATCACTTACATGCGTACCGATTCCTTCAACATCGCCCAGGATGCCCTGAAGTCCTGCCGGGAGTTCATCGGCGGGCAATATGGGGCAGAGTATCTTCCCGAGAAACCTAATTTCTTCAAGAGTCGGGGCGCCGCTCAGGAGGCTCATGAGGCCATCCGGCCCACCGATGTGAATCGCACACCGGAGAGTCTTTCCAGCAAGCTTTCTCCGGATGAGTTCAAGCTGTACTCACTCATCTGGCAGCGGTTTGTCGCCAGCCAGATGGCGCCCGCCCGCATTGAGCAGAAAACCATTGAAGTGGAAACAACGGGAAGCCAGGGGGAGACCCCCGATTACCTTTTCCGTGCAACGGCTTCGCAAGTGGTGTTCCCGGGATACATGAAGGTCAGCGGGATGCAGAAGAAAATCAAGGAGAAGGATCAGGCGGACAAGGAGGACGGGGCCGAGGAGGAGGCCGAGGTTGACCAGCTTCCTCCGTTGGCGGTCGGCGAGGTGCTAGAGCTTCTCAAGTGGCTTGAGGAGCGCAAGGAGACCCAGCCGCCGGGCCGGTTTAGCGAGGCCTCGCTGATCAAGGCGCTGGAAGAAAACGGTGTCGGACGTCCCAGTACTTATGCTTCGACCATAGGAACCTTGTATGACCGCCGCTATGTGGCCAAGGAGAAGAAGGCCGTTCAGCCCACGGAACTTGGCATGAAGGTGAATGTCTTTCTAGTGACTCACCTGGACGAGTTGTTTGGAGTTAAATTCACGGCAGGCATGGAGGAACTTCTGGACGAAATTGAGGAGGGCAAGGTCGAGTGGACCACTATGCTCCGCGATTTCTATACCCGCTTTCAGGCCTGGATGGTACTGGCTAAAGGGCCGCCCGCTGATGGGGCCAAAGTGGGGCAGATCCTGGCCGCGCTGTCGCATGTCAGCGCATGGGGGCCCGAGACCAAGCGTGGACGCCGGACTTACAGCGACAAGAAATTCACGGACTCGATCCAGGAACAGCTGGAGGAAGGTGAAAAGCCGCTGTCCATGCGTCAGATGGAGTCTGTCGGGCGCATTGCGCTGCGGTACCGGGAGCAGATTCCGGATGTCGAGAACACGATGAAAGCGGTTGGGCTTGGCGCCCTTCTGGAGGAAAAGCCCGATCAGCCGCCTTCCGCTGAAACGCTTGCCAAACTGGGGCTGTTGAAGGGGCTTGAGTTTGATCCGCCGACCGAGCGACGCGGGCGCAAATTCGACGATAAGTCATTTGTGGAATCCCTGCAACGCCGGGCCGACCAGAATCGCGAATTATCACCTGCCCAGCTTCAGGTCCTGAATCGGATGGTGCTGAAATACTCGGAACGCATTCCCGACTTCGAGGCGAAACGGCCCGGACTGGGTTTGGATCAGGGACCGCAGATGGAAGATCCTGAATGCGAAGCGTTGCTGAATCAGCTCAAGCCGGTAACGGAGTGGAAAGAGGCGGTGGCCAAGGGCGGCAAGACATTCGACGATAAAACCTTCTTTGAGTCGCTGTCACGGCAATACACCCAGCGAAAATCCCTGACTCCGCGCCAGAAATCGGCGCTTAAACGCATGGTGAAAAAATATGCGGCCTCCGAACCCCAAGCAGAATCCGACGGCTGACATCCCGGATATTCCCAATCCCAGTGTTCCCGCGCCGGGCGGTGCTGGTCAGGGCGGGGCCATGATGACCGACGATGCCTGCGTGTCGCAGTTTGTCGCCCATCTGGCACATGAGCGGAATGCCTCGCCGCACACCGTGGCGGGATACCTGATGGATATTGCCCAATTTGTTCGGTTCACCTGGTCGGGTGACACGCTGCCTCCTTACAACTGGGCCGCGGCGGATCGTTTTAAAGCGCGTGCTTTTCTCGTGGATTTCCAGAAGCGTGGCCTTGAGGCCACCACGACATCCCGGAAGTTGTCCAGTCTGCGCGCATTCTACAAGTTCATGGAACGGGAGGGCATGACGGGCCTCAATCCTTTTTCCGGACTGAAGGCGCCCAAGCGGGCCAGAAAACTCCCGCTTTTCCTGTCCCCAGTTGAGGTGACCCGGCTTCTTGCGGCACCGATGGCACTCTGGAAGCAGGCGGATCGCCCCAACAAGGAGCGGGAGCGGATGCTGGCGGAATACTGTGCACTCCGCGATGCCGCGATGCTGGAGGCCCTCTACAGCACCGGGGGCCGTGTCAGCGAGGTTGCAGGGCTTGTGGAGCCCCAGGTGGATCTGTTGAGCGGGGTGGTTCAGGTTCGTGGAAAAGGTAAAAAAGAGCGGTTGTGCGCTCTGGGGCGGCCAGCGTGCAAGGCCCTGAAGGCGTCGCTCACTCTTCGTAATTTTCTCTGGCCTGAGGTTGAGCGCCGGCGGCCGACTGACCGGTCTCTTTTCCTCAATGTCCGTGGAGGGCGCCTCACGACCCGATCCGTGGAGCGCCTCCTGAAGAAATATCTGGCGGCGGCAAACCTGAATCCCGATATTTCACCCCATGCCCTGCGACATTCCTTCGCCACCCATATGCTGGATGCGGGTGCGGATTTGCGCAGCGTTCAGGAATTGTTGGGGCATGCCAGTCTGTCCACTACCCAGATTTACACGCATGTTACGGTTGAAAAACTAAAAAAAGTCTATGATGATGCCCATCCGAGAGCATAAACAACATGATCTGGTTTCTCTATAATTTATGTTTCCCCATCATCCTGATGATGATGTTGCCCTATTTTCTGTTCCGGATGTGTCGCCGGGGCGGTTACGCCAAGGGATTCCTGCAGCGGGTGGGGCTGTATGAGGCGCCTCTGAAAGCGAAAATCCGGGAGCGATCGCGTGTCTGGATTCATGCCGTGAGCGTGGGGGAAACCTATGTGGCCCTGCAGTTTATGGAAGAATGGCGCCGGACCCAGTCCGAGGTGGCGTTCGTGATGAGCGTTAACACCTCGACGGCTCGTGTTTTGGCTGAGAAATCGTTAAATCCAGAAGATGTGCTGGTCTATTTCCCCTTGGATTTCGCTCCCGTTATCCGTCGTGTCCTGAATTTGATTCAGCCTCGTATGTTGGTGCTGACAGAATGTGAGTTCTGGCCAAACCTGATTCGTCAGGCGAAGGCTTCAGACTGTTCTGTACTGTTAATCAACGGGCGGATGTCGGATCATTCCTTCCGGGGATATTTGCGGTTTCGTCGACTATTTTCTCCAGTCCTGAATCTGGTGGACTGTCTTTGTGTCCAGGGAGATCGTGATCGGCAGCGCTATATGGCCTTGGGGGTCGCCTCGGATAAGGTTTTGACGACGGGAAGTGCCAAATATGATGTGGCGCTCAAGGCGCCGGGGAGTTCCGAGCAGGCCGCGCTGATTTTACGGATGGCAGGAATGTCCATTGACGATCTCATTTTACTTGGCGGATCCACCTGGCCAGGCGAGGAGGATGTCCTGCTGGATTATTTTGCGGAAGCGCGTCAGCGTTATCCCGGGCTGAAACTGGTTCTGGTGCCCCGCCATGCCGAGCGGCGCGACGAAGTGGTGACGGCTATTCAGCAGCGGGGGCTTCGGTTTATCCAGCGGAGTCAGGGAATGACGAGGAATCCCGGGGAGTGTCCGCATGTGCTTCTTGTCGATACGACCGGCGAGCTGAAGCACCTGTACACCGCCGCAACCGTGATTTTCGTCGGGAAAAGTTTGATCCAACACGGTGGCCAGAATATTATTGAGCCGGCGGCATGCGGAAAACCCGTTGTGGTGGGACCCAATATGGAAAACTTTGCCGATATTACCGATGAATTCAAGGCCCAAGGCGGATTGATTCAGGTTGTTGATGGTGCCGGGTTAACACGGGCGATTGACGCACTCCTGGGCGATCGCTCTCTTCGTGAGGAAGTTGGAAGTCGTGCACTGGCCTTTGTTTTGAAAAATCGCGGCAGCCTTCATGTCACCGTGCAGAGGGCCAAGAAGCTTTTCCTTGGGCAAGGGGCGCTTGACGGAACTCTTTTTAGAGGGTAGTTTCAGCGCAAGATGATGTGTGTGGGGGGTCGCTGTAATGCATGATGTAATTCGGTTAAATTTGCTCAAGGCGTCAGGGGGCTCAGGTGTGCGTGACCTGAACCATCCTGGGTTCAGCTTGCCTTCTGGAATTTCAGCTTCCCCAACAAGTTTTCATGGCAGCATTTATCCTACTGTGGTGGTGGATGCCAAGGGAATGGTCCGCGATGCCAATGATGCGGCCCTGCTGTTTTTGGATCAGGATCTTTCCGTCCTGAAGGCCATGACCGTTTCCGAGGTGATTCACCGGCTCGATGAGGTCATCATGGATCTGATTTTCAAGGTGGCTCCCCTGGGGCGGACCCTGATGATGGATGCGCTGTGTTCCCAACGCAGCGGAGCGGTGGTCCCGTGCGAGGTGATTGTTAATCATGTCGGGCAGGGCGCGGAAGGGGCTTGGTTGGCCTATCTTGTTCTGATTGAAGCCGGAAAGCGGCAGGAAACACCTGAGGCCTCCATGATCACGGAAGCCAAGTTGGCCCGTGCGGAGCGACTTGAAATGGCCGGCGTTGTGGCCGGGCAGATTGCTCATGATTTTAATAACCTCCTGACCCCGATGCTGGCGTACCCGGAACTCATTCGGAATGAGGTCAAGGGAAACCCTGTTGTAGGTGAATATCTTACTATTATTGAGAAGACGGCCGTGGATATGTCGCGGCTGACCCAGCAACTTCTCGCATTAGCCCGGCGTGGCCGTGTCGGGACCGAAGTATTTTGCGTCAATGAGGTGATCGAGCAGGTTGTTAGTGCATTGCAACCCATCATTCCCAAGAGCATTACCATTGAATATGATCTGGCCGACAATCTTCTTGAGACCCGCGGCGGACGGGATCAGATGCGAAGGGTCATCGACAACCTTTGCCAAAACGCGCTGGATGCCATGAGTGGATCCGGGATCCTGAGCTTGAAGACCGAAAATGTCTACTTGGATACGCCCTTTGGAGTGTATAGTGCGGTAAAGATGGGGGAGTATGTCAAGGTAACGGTTTCCGATACCGGCCCAGGTGTTCCTGACGAAATCCGTGACAAGATTTTTGATCCGTTTTTTACCACCAAGCGTGCTTCGAAGCAGCGCGGAAGCGGACTCGGTTTGAGTATCGTTCATGGAATTGTTCGTGATCACAAGGGTTATATCGATTTGGAATCCGTGCCCGGACATGGGGCCAAATTCATGGTTTACATTCCCATTTCGCGCGCGTCTGGATCGACATCCCGATCCGGAAGTCTCCCGCACGGAACCGAGCGCATTCTCGTGGTGGATGATGATGCCCCTCAGGTGCAGGTGCTGATACAACTTCTGGAGGTTCTCGGGTACAAGGCGATGGGGGTCGCAAGTGGGGAGGAATGTCTGGCTAGGCTTCGCTCTGTAGGGGAGCGCTTTGACCTGATTATTCTGGACATGGTCATGGATAGTGGCATTGATGGTCTGACCACCTTCACGGAAATCCGAAAAATCATTCCCGGCCAGCGTGTCATTCTCACTTCCGGGTATGCCAAGTCAGCACGTCGCATTGGCAAGGCTCAGGAGCTCGGGGCTGGGATTTTTCTCCGAAAGCCCCTCACGATTGAACGCGTGGCCAAGGCAGTTCGGGAGGAATTGGATCAGAATCCACCGGGGCAAAGTGGCGAGCCCCGCAAGCGAGGACGTCGGGTTTTGATTGTGGATGACGAGCTCATGATTCGGAAGCTTTTCGGAATGATTATCCAGTCTGAATTTTCCGATGCGGTTATTGATCAGGCGGCAAACGGGGATGAGGCGATGGTGGCGTTTAAGGAAGCGGCGCCCGATCTGATCATCATGGATCTACAGATGCCCGTTCGGGATGGACGGGAGACCTTCGCGGGTATTGAGAAGATTTGTTCCGAAAAGGGTCGGACTGTGCCGCCGGTGATTTTTTGTACCGGATTTACCCCGTCCGACTCGATGACCTCGATTGTTGCGGACAGTCCTGTTCATTGTCTTTTGCGGAAGCCTGTGAGAGCTGAGGCACTTCTGGATGCCGTTCGAACCCGGCTTCGTTACTGACCATGGAGATTATCCGGACAGTACGGGAAATGCAGAGATGGGCTCTTGAGGAGAAGCGGAAGGGGCGCTTCATTGGATTTGTTCCCACGATGGGGTGCCTTCATGAGGGGCATTTATCGCTCGTGAAACTTGCCCGTTCCCGTTCGGATCTCGTGGTGCTTAGTATTTTCGTCAATCCGATCCAATTCCTGCCCGGCGAGGATTTTTCACGTTATCCGCGGCCGGTCGAGCGGGATGAGTCCTTGTGTCTAGAATCCGGGGTTGATGTCCTTTTTTATCCCGATAGCGCACAGATGTATGCGCCGGATCACAGTGTGATTATCGAGGAGACCCTTTTGTCGCGGGGACTGTGTGGGGCCACTCGTTCGGGCCATTTCAAGGGCGTGACAACGGTGGTGGCCAAGCTGTTTAATATTGTCATTCCTGATGTCGCGGTATTCGGGCAAAAAGACGCGCAGCAACTGCGGGTCATTCAGCGGATGATCCGGGATCTTAATATTCCAGTTGAGATCATTCCCGGGCCGATTGTGCGTGAGCCCGACGGATTGGCGATGAGCTCCCGAAACCGGTATCTTACGCCCGCTGAACGCCAGGATGCACTTTGCCTCAGGAGGGCGTTGGATCATGTTGAGAAATGTATTCAGGAAGGGGAGCGTGATGTGGAAACGCTCCGGAAGGAACTTGCCGGGGTATTGGACCGGGTGCCGGCAGTCCGGGTAGAGTACATTGAATTTGTGGACGATGAAACACTACAGCCTGTGAAGCGGGTGGAGCGTCTTGTGCTGGTCGCGTTGGCTATTCGGATCGGGTTGACCCGTTTAATTGACAACACCGTTCTGATGACCAGGCAGGATTGATCGATTCAGGGCCTGGCCGGGGTGTTTTTTAGATCGCCGTTTTCGGAAGTGACTTCGGGGGTGGATTTGACATCTGGCGATCCTGCCTGGGTGACCGTATTGGTGATCTCCGTTGCCGTATCGTCCTCCTCATTGCCATAATCCGGGGCTTTGACAAACCGGGGTACAGCCAAGGCGGTCAGTAATAAAACAAGGGCAACCAGAATCAGCACATCGGCAAACGTCAAACCGCTTCGTTTGTTCATTTCGGAAGTCTAATTCACGCCGCCCGTGGCGTCAACAGTGATGGATGATTTTTGAAATGAACAGCGGTTGGCTGTTTTGCCTTGGGCTCTGAAAATAAGGCTGAAATCAGTTTCCTCCGCTTCTGAGGGGATGAATGGCTCACACTCTCGGAACCGGATGTCTGGTCGCCAGTGGTGAAGAATGGCTGAATAATAGTCGTCATGGTCTGTGCAGATGTGGATGACTCCGCCCGGCGCAAGGGCCTGAAAAATAAGATTCAGGAATAATGGGGAAACAAGCCTGCGAGAATGATGCCGACGCTTGGGCCAGGGATCGGGGAAGAAAACATAAAAAATGGCGACCGATTCAGCGGGGAGTTGAGGAAGCAGGCGTAGCGCATCGTCCTGAACAAGGCGGATGTTTGGAAGCTCGAGCGCGGTCGCCTTGCGGTCAATTTTCCTCAGTCGCAGGAGACATCGGTCAATGCCCAGAAAATTCCGATGGGGATGCGCGTGCGCACGGGCGAGAAGAAAGCGTCCACGCCCACACCCGATGTCCACCTCCAGGGGGCGGATGCCGGGTAGATTTCCATCGAAAGAGACTCTTTTTCCAGGGGCACCGGCACGATATGCCGATCGTGAAAAGCGCGATTTTTGACACGTTCTCGAACCATACGAGGGCAGGGGACTCAATGAAGGGTGCTTTATGACCGACCGAAAAGGCGCGCGAAAAAGCCTGGATGATCCACGCGATCCATCTCGCCTTCGATGTAAGTGAGGGCAAAAACCTGGAATTTTCCACTGGAGGGAGGCTTGTAATGTCGCGTGGCGGAAACCAATCCCTCTTTCCCGGCCTCAATGTACCGGTTGAGGGAGGCCGTTTCCTGAGTTCGTTTCTTTGCCAAAGAGAGCAGCAAAGGCATGAACATTTGAAACAAGCGTGTTTTGGCCTCCCAGTCATTCCGACGGCAGGCCTCCACATCTCGGTCGATGGCCTTGTCGCGATCGACGTCCGGATGGGACGCTTCGTCCTGTCTAAGATTTAAGGCAATTTTCATTACCGACTACTCCTTGGATGGGATTTTTGAATTGCCGTCAGGCCGTAAGTAATCATATCGGAGGTTGGGTTACAAGGGGTGTTTGAGGGCGTGCGCAAAAAAAAACACGCCCAGAACGCACAAGCCGTAAAGGATGAGATCGGCGATCAGAACCCGGTCAGTCAATAAGGTTTTTTCCGGTCTCCCTCCGCCTTCTTTCCTGTAGACAAGGTCGAGATAACGGAAAATTCCAAAAATGACGAAAGGAATGGTCGTGGAGAGAAGCGAGGTGCCGAACTTGTGTACGGTGTCGGGCGATAGTGTGTAAATGGAGTAGGATACGATGGTGGCGGCACTGGCAATGGCAATGAGTTGATCGAGCAGTTTCGGGTCGTAGTATTCAAGGCTGGCGCGGTGCGAGTCCGCCGTTTCCTCCAGCAGCAGTTTTTCGTGCCGCCTCTTGCAGAGGGCTAGAAAGAGTGCGAGAAGAAAAGCACAAACCAGGAGCCAGGGGGAAATAGGAACCGAGATAGCAAGACCGCCTCCGGCTGCCCTTAGGACAAAGCCGAGGGCGATGATAAAAACATCTACCAGCGCCAGTTTTTTCAGCCAGAGCGTGTAAACCAATTGCATGACGATGTACACCGCCACCACGACGGCAAACAGAGGGGCGAGAGTGAATGCGCCCGCCACCGATGTAGCCAGCAGGAGCATTGAAAGCGTGCCCGCAAGTGGAATGCTCACGAGTCCCGCCGCAATGGGGCGAAAGCACTTTGTGGGATGAACCCGGTCGGCGGCAAGATCCCGGATATCGTTTGCGAGATAGATTCCGCTCGAGGCCAGGCAAAAAAGGCCCGTTGCCGCCAGAATCTGATAAATGGACAGGCGCGTCAGCATCAGGCTCGAGTCGCCGAAGGCAAAGAAAAACGCCGCCAGAACAACCAGATTTTTTGTCCACTGGTTGGGCCGGAGTGCCCGGAGAATGTCGAGTGGACGATTCATCCGGCGGACTCCGGAATCGGTCTTGTTTTTTGGCGAGGAGAACGGCGGAGTCCATTTCGGAGCCAAAGAAGCCAGACCATCTTCAGGGCTTCCCTGAAGATTTTTTTGCTCATTTTAGAGTAGCCGGAATGGCGGTCTTCAAATGTGATGGGGATTTCTTGGATACGAAAACCCAGAGTCCAGGCCGTATGAGTCATCTCGATCTGAAACGAATATCCGTTTGATTTCACCCGGTTGAGCGGAATGGCCTCAAGTACCCGGCGATGGAAGCATTTGAACCCTCCTGTGGGATCCAGAAAGGGCATTCCGGTGATCAGTTTTACATACAAGGCGCCCCCCATGCTCAGAATCAGGCGGCTCAGGGGCCAGTTGGTGATGCGGATCCCGTTAATGTAACGCGAGCCCAGAACCAGATCAGCCTTACCGGCAACCTTCAGGAAGGCGGGAATCTCGACTGGGTTGTGGGAAAAATCGGCATCCATTTCGAAGATAAACTCGTACGGCCGCTTCAACGCCCACTGAAATCCCTCGATGTAGGCACGGCCCAGTCCGGACTTGATTGTCTGGTGAATCACGAAAATACGAGAGTCGGCGGAAACCATCTCGTCAAGGATCCGACCGGTTCCGTCCGGGGAGTTGGCATCGACAAAGAGGATGTCGACATCCGGATTGATATCCAGAATCGCCTTTGAAATAGGCCTTACATTGTCCTTTTCGTCATAGGTCGGAATAATAATCAGGACATGGTTCATGGGGTCTAGTATGGCTGAATTGCGGGCGTTCCGACAAGAAAATACGGGTTGAGTCAGGATTGAGTGTTTAGTCCACATTGAAACGCGGCCAGATTCCGGGCCAGGGTTATGGGATTTCCCGACAGGAAATCGCGGAGTAACAGGTGGATACGGGCCGGCTTAACCACGCTTTGACGGGCCATGAGTGCCCCGAGCATGATGAGATTGGCGACTCGCTGGTCGCCCAGTCGGTCGGCTTCCCGGGTCGCTTGGACTTGGAGCCGGTTGGGCGCCGTCGGGCAGGAAATGAGAGAACTGTTAATGATCGCCACCCCGCCGTGGTCTAGGGCGGGAAGGAATTTTTCAGCCGCCTGCGGTGTCATAAGAATCATCAGGTCAAACGCCCATGAAACCGGCGAGGATATTTCCATAGGGCTGAGAATCACCTGGCAGGAAGAATTGCCGCCCCGAACTTCGGCGCCATACGAAGGGAAAAATGTAATATGCGGGGTGCTCTCAAGGGCGGCGTTCGCTAGTAATTTTCCAAGAAAAACTATGCCCTGACCGCCGGATCCCGCCATGAGAATACGTATGCTGTTCATGCCACGGGCTTCCCTTCTTTCCGGAAAACTCCCAAGGGAAAGGCCGGGATCATGCCTTCCGTGATGAATCGGACGGCGTCCCGCGGGCTCAGCCGCATGTGAACGGGACAAGGTGACAGGATTTCAATCAGGCTGTAGCCTTTTCCCTCCATCTGGCCTTTGAAGGCGACCAGGAGGGCTTTTCGGGCTTTTCGAATTCCCGCCGGGCTATTCAGGGCAACCCGTTCAATATGCCAGGGGGAATCCAGAGTGTTCAGGAGTTCACAGATCCGAATAGGTGTGCCCATGCTGCGGCTGTCTCGTCCGCAGGGAGATGTCGCGGTTTTCTGACCGTTCAAGGTGGTGGGGGCCATCTGCCCCCCGGTCATTCCGTAAACCGAGTTGTTTACAAAGATAACGGTGATGTTTTCCCCGCGATTGGCGGCATGGATGGTCTCTGCCATTCCGATGGCCGCCAGGTCGCCGTCGCCCTGATAGGAAAAGACAATCCGATCCGGAAGGCAACGTTTGATTCCGGTGGCGACGGCGGGCGTTCGACCATGGGCAGCCTCACTGATATCGCAATTGAGGTAGTAATAGGCCATGACGGCACAGCCAACGGGAGCCACTCCGATTGTCTTTTCACGGATTTTGAGGGTGTCGAGCACTTCGGCGATCAACTTGTGTGTGGTTCCATGGCCGCAGCCCGGGCAAAAGTGAGTGGCGCGATCCACAAGCGAAAGGGGGCGGCGATAGAGGATCCGCCCCTTTTTTTTAGGGCGGATTCGCGTGGCGCTCATGATCGGGTTCCTTTCCGGGTCGACTTGTTGATGTGCCGGAGGGTGGCCAGGATGTCGGATTCTTCCGGCACGGCCCCCCCCATGCGCCCTTCAAACGCGACGGGGCATCGATCGCCGACAGCGAGTTGGACATCTTCCAGCATTTGGCCGGCGCTCATTTCCACCACGAGGATTCCCTTGACCTTTTCCGCAAGCTGGCGGATCCGGGTGCGGGGAAATGGCCACAAGGTGATTGGGCGCAACAGGCCCGCCTTGATGCCCCGGGCACGGGCCTGATTCACCGCACCTTTCGCAATTCGGGCACTGCTTCCGTAGGCGATGGTCAGCACTTGGGCGTCCCGGGTCAAGTACTCATCAAAGCCCACGAGTTCCGCGAGGATGGCCTTGTATTTTGACTGGAGGATTAAATTTCGTTCCTCCAAGGCATCGACATCCAAGAGAAGGGATCGGATATGGTTTGGTTTTCGATTTCTGGCTCCCGTCAGGCTCCAGGGTTTGGGCGGTGATTTCGGGCTGGGGCCCTTGTAAAGCGCAAGCGGTTCCATCATCTGTCCCAATCGGCCGTCGGTGAGGATCATCACGGGGTTCCGGTAACGATCCGCGAGGGCAAAGGCGTTAATCGTGAAATCGTGCATTTCCTGAACGGAGTTTGGAGCGAGCACGATGAGGCGGTAGTCTCCGTGGCCACCGCCTTTGGTGGCCTGAAAATAGTCGGCCTGTGAGGGGGCGATATTTCCGAGCCCGGGCCCTCCGCGCTGGACATTGACAATGACCGCCGGCAATTCGGCTGCCGCCAGATAGGATAGCCCTTCCTGTTTCAGGCTGATCCCGGGAGAGGAGGAACTGGTCATGGCCCGCTTCCCGGTGACGACCGCTCCGTAGACCATATTAATGGCAGCCACTTCGCTTTCCGCCTGAATGAAAACCCGGCCACACTCAGGCATGCGTTGCGCCATGTAGGCCGTCAGTTCATTCTGGGGCGTGATCGGGTATCCGAAGTAGGCGTGGCAACCTGCCCGGATGGCGCCTTCGCCGATGGCATCATTGCCGTTCATGAGGATGCGGTTACGCATGGCGGATCAATCTTTTCTGGATTTCAATGGCGGCGTCCGGGCACATATCGGAACAATTCATGCATCCGATGCAGTGGGAGGGATTGGTCACCCGGGCGAAGTGGTATCCCAGGGGATTGATTTCCTCCGATAGGTCAAGCACCTGCCGAGGGCAAACCGAAACACACAATTCGCACCCTTTGCATCGATTTCTGTCAATTCGCAAGCTGTAGGGCTTGGCCTTCATGCGGACTCCCTCAGGAGCGGTAATTGGGGGCTTCCTTCATGATTTTTACATCATGGGGATGCGCCTCGGTTACGCCTGCCTGGGAAACGCGGATGAATCGTCCCCGCTGTTGGAGTTCATCGATGGATCGGCAACCGCAGTACCCCATGGAAGCCCTGAGCCCCCCGCAAAACTGAACCATGACTTTTCGAACCGATCCCGTGTAAGGAATGATTCCCTCGATACCCTGGGGTACCAGTTCCTCTTCCCGGATATTGGACTGGCCATACCGTTCCCGGCTGGCGGCGCCCTCCCGCATGGCTGCCAGGCTTCCCATTCCCCGATAAACGACATACTGGCGCCCCTGATGAATGATTTTTTCGCCGGGGCTTTCGTCGGTTCCGGCAAAAAGGGATCCGGCCATGATGGTGTCAGCTCCGGCCACAACGGCCTTGGGAACATCGCCGGAATGCCGAATGCCGCCATCCGCGATGATGGGGATCGAGCCACCCAGAGCTTTGGCGCATTCATAGATGGCGGTGATCTGGGGAATCCCCACTCCCGCCACGACGCGCGTTGTACAGATAGAGCCCGGGCCAATGCCCACTTTGACCGCATCGGCCCCTGCGTCCCGCAGGGCAACGGCGGCCTCGCCGGTCGCAATGTTGCCAGCCACGACATCGATGCCCGGGTGGTGCTTTTTCACCCACTTCACCATGTCGATCACCCCCTTGCTATGCCCGTGTGCGGTGTCCACAATCACGACATCCACTTCTTCCCGGGCCAGCACGGCGACCCGGTCCTGATCATTCGGTCCGATAGCGGCCCCGACGCGCAACCGGTAACGAGAGTCGCGATTATACAACGGTTCGACATTTTCAATCAGGGTGCGGACATCGCAGAAACTGTACAGCCCTGCGAGTTTTCCGTGCCCGTCCACCAGGGGGAGTTTTCCGATCCGGTGTTTTTTCATCAGGGTATAGGCTTCCTGAAGGGTGGTTTCAGCAGGGGCCGAAATCACATGGGCGGTCATGACTTCAGTCACGCGGGCTTTGTGATCGCTGGCAAATTTGATGTCGGCCGCGGTCAGGATTCCAACGACGCGGTCATTCTCGTCCAGAATCGGAAATCCGCTAAAGGTGTAGCCCTTCTGTTCCTTGGTTTTGTGAACGGTTTCCAGCGTGTCGGTGTTGCGGAAGGCGATGGGGGCACGGATCATCCCATTGAGGTAGTGTTTGACGCGGGCCACATGATCGGCCTGCCGTTTCGGGGACAAGTTCTTATGAACGATCCCGACGCCGCCGAGAAGCGCCATGGCGATGGCCATTGGACTTTCCGTCACGGTGTCCATGGCGGCGCTCACAAAAGGAATATTCACCGTGATATTTCGTGTCAGCCGGCTTCGGATTTCTGCGTTTTCAGGAAGAAAATCCGCATACTGGGTGATCAGCGACACATCGTCGAAAGTCAATCCCTCCTGGGGAAACTTCTCCATAAACGACTGTATAAAGGCATTCAGGCTCATGAGGCAAATCTCCGTGACATCGGTTGTTTCTGTTGCCGAATCAGTATGGCCATTGAAAGGGAAGGGGTCAAGCGATTTCAGACTCGACACGGAGAGATTGCATCCGCAGGATAACGCCATGAGTCGGAATTCATTTGAGAAGAAAGTCGGGGATCAGCCGGAGCGATGGGTGGCGTCCCTCGTGGAGCTTGCGCAACGTCGGGGAAATAGTGACGCGGTGGCACAGCGTGCCGTTCAGCTCAGTCGTCAGTTGAGCATTTCTCCTTGGATTGCTCTGGCTATTGCGGAGCGGTTGATTAGCTTGCAGGAGGCCCGGGTGTTCGACCGGGTGGGGCGGTGCAAGGAATTGCAGGCCGCCGTTCTCGATAAACGCCGGTCGATGGTCGAACTGCGTATGACTCTGCCGTATGCCCCTCATTTTCTAGCGGTTGACATCATGGATGCCCGGCCGGGTTTGGCATGGGATGTACGCGTGGTGACCCGGATTCTCGCAGGCGTTTTGGGTTCCGAAAAGAAGGGTGCCGAGGTTGAGCCCAGTATGCAGATTCGCGAACGCCCTCTCGAGGAGCATGCAGCGACGGTGGACCGGGTTTTGGCCGTGATGCGGCGGACCCGTTGTGATGTGGCTATGGCTTTGGATGTGGAAGCCGGGCATACCACGGAGCAGTTTGCGGCCGATTACATCCGGCAAAAACGGGCGCTTGAAATGGAGGAGCGTCGACTGATGGCTCCTCCCCCTGAGGATCGGTTCCGGTTTCCCCCTCGACGCGTCGAATCAGATTCGCGCCGCCCCATGTTTCATCCCGGTGAACAGCATTCTCCTTCGCCCTCATTTTTTCCACGTGACCATTGGCCGAAGTGACCTCAGTCAGCAGTATCCCAAAGGCAGAAAAAAGCCAGTATCCCGAAGAGTCTCCTCTTCTGAATACTGGCTTCTGATTGCTGAATACTATTTTGAGGGAAGCCTCTCTTAATTCACCTTCTTGGCTTCGCGACGCTTGGCCACGATTTCCTCAGCAAGAGAGAAGGGTACCGACTCATAATGCTCGAAGTGCATGGTGAACGACGCGCGTCCCTGTGAAATTGTCCGGACCACATTCGAATACCCGAACATTTCGCTCAGGGGAACCAGTCCGCGGACGACCTTGTATTCCGCCTGCTCGTCCATGGACTCGATTCGGCCTCGGCGCTGACAGATGGAGCCTGTTACGGCGCCCATATAGTCTTCCGGGGTGACCGCTTCTACTGACATGACCGGCTCGAGCAACTCGGGCCGACTTTCGAGGAAGAGCTTATGGAAGCCGGCGCGAGCCGCTTCGATGAACGCGAATTCAT
Source organism: uncultured bacterium (assembly GCA_903934155.1). GTDB lineage: Bacteria > Verrucomicrobiota > Kiritimatiellia > CAIKKV01 > CAITUY01 > JAABPW01. Next base: position 16,254 of record CAIZMS010000387.1, read on the forward strand.
TCGAGTCCACCTCATGGAATGAGCCATCATAGAGCGTGACGCGCATATCCACGACGGGGTAACCGCCCACGGGGCCCTTGAGCATGGCCTTGACGATACCCTTCTCGACGGACGGGATGAAGTTCTGGGGAATGCGACCACCGCGAACCTCGTTGACGAACTCGAATCCCTCGCCGGGGCTGAGCGGATCCAGTTTGAGGCACACATGGGCGTATTGACCACGGCCACCGGATTGTTTGACATGCTTGTATTCGCCGTCCACCTTGGCTTTTCCGGTTTCCCGGTAGGCGACTTCAGGGCGGCCCACCTGAGCCACAACGCCGTGTTCCCGTTTCATACGATCCACCAGGATTTCCAGGTGAAGTTCGCCCATTCCGGCGATGATCGTCTCCTTCGTTTCGTCGTCGAAGCTGACCACGAAAGTAGGATCTTCATCCGCCAGGGCGTGCAGGGCGTGGCTGAGCTTTTCGTCATCCGAACGGCTCTCCGGCTTGATGCTGATGGAGATCACGGGGGCGGGGAATTCGATCGATTCCAGCAGGATGGGATTATCCTCGCAACAAAGCGTGTCGCCGGTTTTGGTTTGCTGCAATCCCACCACGGCGACAATGTCTCCGCAGCGCGCGATTTCAAGCGATTCCTGCCGGTTGGCATGCATGCGCAGCAGGCGGCCGATGCGTTGTTCCTTTTTCTGGGTGCTGTTGTAGACCGTGGTTCCGGAGGTGATTTTTCCGGAGTAGATGCGCATGTACACCAGTTTGCCCATATGTTTGTCGGACATGATTTTGAAGGCAAGCGCCGAGAAGGGTTCGTCTTCCGAATGATTCCGGTGTTCTTCGCCTTCGCCCACCTGGCCAATGACCGGGGCAATGTCATCCGGGGAGGGAAGGAAGTCCACGATACCGTCCAGCAGGCGCTGGACGCCCTTGTTCTTGAAGGCCGAGCCACAGTAAACCGGAATGACCCGGCGGGCAATGGTCGCCTTGCGGATGATGGTCAGGATTTCCTGCTCGGAAAGATCGCCGGTTTCGAGGAATTTTTCCAAGAGGACATCATCCTGTTCGGCGCATTTTTCAACGAGGTAGGCGCGCCACTTCTTGGCCTTTTCCATTTTGTCCGCCGGAATCGGATCTTCCGTCCAGGTGCGCCCGCGGTCAGCCTCATTGTAGTGAATGGCCTTCATCTTCACGAGGTCGATGATGCCCTCAAAGGTTTCTTCCTTGCCGATCGGAATGACGACCGGGACGGCGTTGGCGCCCAGGATGTTCTGGATTTTCTCGACGACGCCGAAGAAGTCGGCACCGGTACGATCCATTTTGTTGATGAAGGCGATTTTTGGGACGCTGTACTTTTCGCTCTGGCGCCAGACCTGTTCGGACTGGGGCTGAACGCCGCCCACGGCGCAGAAGAGCGCGACGGCGCCATCCAGAACGCGAAGACTGCGTTCCACCTCGGCGGTGAAGTCCACGTGCCCGGGAGTGTCGATCAGCGAGATACGGTAATCGTTCCAGGTGGTGGTGGTGGCGGCCGAGGTAATGGTGATGCCGCGTTCCTGTTCCTGCTCCATCCAATCCATCGTGGCGGCACCATCATGGACTTCACCCATCTTGTGGGTTTTCCCGGAGTAGAAAAGGATGCGCTCACTGACCGTTGTTTTGCCAGCGTCAATGTGGGCCATGATGCCAATGTTTCGAATTTTTGCCAAAGGAAGTTTCTCGTCAGCCATAGTATTACCTCACCCGTTGCATTTGCCCGGAACCTGTCCCGGGGTAAAAAGGCGCGCATAATGACGGGGGAGGGGGGGGGAAATCAAGAAAAATATTGCCGGATGTGTTGCCCGAGTTGAAAACTACGATACTTATATACTTCGCGGGGCAATTCCGGTAGTATTCAAGGAATTTGTCGGTCAGGGGTGCCGCGCCACAGGCGTCGTGCCATCGGGCCGAAGGGTTTAGTTGAACCCCTTTCCACAGGAACCGGAAAGAAAAAGAAGGGGTCCAAGAGTAAGAAGAAGGGAATCGAGAGATGGGTAAGAAATTGTATGTCGGCAACCTGAGTTATAGCGTCACAAGCGAGTCCCTGACACAGGTGTTCTCCGCTTATGGCAAAGTGGCGTCTTCGGACGTGATTATGGACCGTGAGACAGGGCGTAGCAAGGGTTTCGGCTTTGTCGAGATGTCGACTGACGCTGAGGCCGCGGCGGCCATTGCGGGCACGAATGGTATGGATGTGGACGGTCGTGCATTGACCGTGAATGAGGCGCGGCCTCAAGCTCCTCGCGTTGGCGGGGGTGGCGGGTTCGGCGGCGGTGATCGCGGTGGTAGCCGTGGCGGTGGCTTCGGCGGTGGTGATCGGGATCGTCGCGGTGGTGGCGGTTTTGGCGGACGCCGGTAGTTCAGTCGCGCTCGTTAGAGCACATTGGATGATTTCGCGGGAACGGACTGAAAGGTTCGTTCCCGCGTTTTGTTTTTAGGCCATCAGGAGACACGATGAAGACCAATTTGTTTTCAGGGATTCCCCACTCCCTGTCTCATGAGATCAGCGAGGTGTTGTGCCATGCCGGGGAGTTGCGTATTGAACGGATTGTCTCCCGGGGACATTCTTCACCACCGGGATTCTGGTATGATCAGGATGAGCACGAATTTGTACTGCTGGTCAAAGGGCGTGCCGGACTGACGCTGGAGGGCCATTCAGCGCCAGTGGTCTTGGAGGTGGGAGATTGGGTGGAGATCAAGGCGCATGTCCGGCATCGGGTTGAATGGACAGCCCCAGACCAAGACACGGTATGGCTGGCCGTTCACTATCGCTAAAACAGAACAAGACCACTAGAACCCTTATTGTTAAGGGGTTAAAGTGGTAGAAGTGCAGGGACTCGAACCCTGGACCCGCTGATTAAGAGTCAGCTGCTCTACCAACTGAGCTA
>CAIZMS010000388.1 GCA_903934155.1 uncultured bacterium
CGTTTTCCATCACCAGATGGAGCTGGATGGGCTCCGGCAAAACCGGGTGCTGGGGGCCAAAGGGAATGGAATTGCGACGAATCATGATTTCACCGTTCCTTCCGGGGTGGCGGGGGTCTTGTCCTGAATTTGAATGCCGATTCCGGGAATTGATTTGTTCAGCGGCGTTGCCGGCGCACCCTCGGCAAGCATGAATCGTCCCTGGAAATCAATGGCCATTCCGCTGACCGATACGCCCATAAGATCTTTCATCTCATTCTCAACCAGAAGCGCGGCAAAGAAAATGGCCGAGACGCTGGGAAGGTCCGTTCCTTTTGGAAGGGTCACGCGAAGGTGCTTTAACTGATAATTCTTATCGAAATGATAGAGGATGTCGTGGGATTCCCCCCGATCGCAGCATGTCATGGTCACAAACCTGTATCCATCCTGTTTCAACTTCCATACTTCGGTCGAGATATGATCAAGAGCTGTTTCGGAAACATTGTTAAGCATGGGGAGCGCCTTTCTCCTGCGCTACAGGGGTAGCGACCGGGGTGGGGGTGCGGGTTAGTACATTTTTTTCAGCCAACGGGGTCTTCCCGCTGTGCTTAGCCTCAAGGATCTGGGCACCCTTGAGAACACCGTCAATCATGGCCTCAGGCCGAGCCGGACAACCTGGAACAAAAACATCCACGGGAATCACCTTGTCCACGCCGCCCAGCACATTGTAGCCATCGGCGAAAATGCCTCCTGTTGAGGCGCAAACCCCCATAGCCACGACTACCTTGGGCTCGGGAATCTGGTCATACACATTTTTCAGAACGCGTGCATTTCGGTGATTGACGGAGCCGGTGACGACCAAAACATCGGCGTGCTTGGGATTCCCGACATGCAGGATGCCGAAACGCTCAAGATCGTAAAGGGGAGTCAAGCAGGCGAGAAACTCAATATCGCACCCATTGCAACTGTTGCAATTGAAATGAACCACCCAGGGTGACTTATTAAATTTTGGAACATCGGTCATGGTTGGCCTTTCTTACTTTGAAGCCCAATAAAGCCAGAGAACATTGGTTACGGCGAGGATCAGCGCCCCCGTCCACATGAACTTGAAAATCCACATGGAAGTTAAACGGGCGAACGCGTTATCCACCACAGTCATCAGGAAAAAGCTCAGGCTGGCCAGAATGATCCCGACCCAGGCAGGAGATGACCAGAAGAGAACAATGAAGAAAAACAACAGTGCCATTTCGTAAAAGTGCGCAATCTCCAGGATCGCCAGGTAAGGTCCCGAATACTCAATGGTCAATCCCTTCACAATTTCCTGATGTGCGTGGTGGGAAGTGGCGATGTCAAAAGGCGATTTTTGCATCTTGATGGCCAGAACAACAAGGAACCCGATGAACAGGAGGGGGAGCGAGAGCAACATCGGCTTGGCCGCGGTCATCGGGGCCGACAACATAAAGCTATGGCCGTTCACCAGATAGAAGCCGATCATGAGGAGAATGAGGATCGGCTCATAGGCCACCATCAGCATGATTTCCCGCTGACTGCCGATCCGGCTATAGGGCGATCGTACGCACATTCCACCTAGCACCAGCGATAGCGTGGAGAAGGCAAACACGAAGAGGAACATTAGGCTGTCCTGTCCAAAGACCAATAGCAACATGGCCAGGATCATAAAGGCCAGATGGAGATAGGCATATACGATCTGGACTCGATTGAGCAGCATCGGCTCCTTCCGGAGCAATTTGATGGTGTCATAAACCGCTTGTAGAATCGGCGGCCCGATCCGGCCCTGGGCGCGGGCGGTAATGCGGCGGTCAATGCCGCACAGCAGGGCTCCGAATAGTGGGGCAAGAACAACCAGCAGAACAACCATCAACGGGGTTTGAGGAATGATCATATGAACAGTACTCCAAAAAGGCTCAGGATAATCAATGCCGCCAAGGGGTTCGCCCAGGTGGTGATCCGGGACTCACCAAAGAGAGGGAGATAATAACTCGTAAGCATGGCGGTTGAGGGCGCATCGGCAATGCTCCGGAATGTATAGGTGGTCTCGTCTGAATCCACATTTTCGCCGCACAGGTAGGGAAGGCGTAGGCGGGATGGTTTGAAAAGCAAAGCACCAGTAGCCAAGGCCATGATAATGGCCCCGATCACAATGATCATGGGCCATCCCAAAAAGGCGCTCACCGAATCCAGAATGGAAATGTTGATGTTCGAGGCTTGTTCACTGAAGGTCAATAGACTGACCGGCCGGATGACCTGCTCGTAAATGGGCAGCGCACAGATTGAGGCGACCACCACGCCAATTCCGATTACGGCCAGAACGGTTCTCATCCAGGGGCTAATGGATTCGATCGTGTACTTTTCATGGTAGGATGTGGTCGTGATGCGGCCCAGCCACTTGGCCCAGAAGAAGATTGTGAGCGCGCTGCCCAACACCAGAAGGATCAGCACCACTGGAAAATGAACGGCGGATTCAATAGCCATCCACTTTCCGATCAGCATCCCGAAAGGCGGCATCATCATGGATATCATGCCGACGATGGCAATGTTCGTCGTCAGGGGCATCTTGAACAGCAGTCCGCCCATATCCTCAATGTCACGGCTACCGATGCTTTGTTCGATGGTTCCCACGCACAGGAAAAGCAGTGCTTTGGAAATGGCGTGGAAGATCAGGATTGTGATTCCTGCGGCGTAGGCGAGGGGCGTTCCGATGGCGGCGCAGCAGGATATCAGGCCCAAGTTAGCAATGGTGGAGTAGGCCAAAACCTTTTTGCCATTACTTTGCCCGATGGCCAGCGCACTGGTCAGGGCGAAGGTGAACGCCCCTGCAATGGCGACCACCGCGGCCAGGGGGGTTCCCTCGAGTCCCGGAGACATCCGGAGAATCAGGTAGGATCCGGCTTTCACCATGGTGCTTGAGTGCAGAAGGGCTGAGACCGGGGTCGGGGCGACCATGGCGCCAAGCAGCCAGCTTTGAAAGGGCATTTGAGCCGACTTGGTCATCGTGGCGATCGCCAGCAGGGCGATGGGCAGCAGAACCACAGGCCCCTTTGACATCAGCACGGAGAGGCTTTCGGATCCGACGCTGTGCGCCGCCAGGAAAACTCCCACCGACATAGCCAGACCGCCGAACACATTGATGGTAATGGCGCGACGGGCACTCGCCTTCGCCTCGGCTGTCCCGTCATGACCGATCAAAAAGAACGAGCAGAGGGTGGTGCCTTCCCAGAAAATCGACAGCCATTTCATATTGTCCACAAGAACCAGTCCGTTCATCAGGCCCAAAAACGAGATCAGAACGAAAAAGAAACGGTTATTCGAGGCTGCTGTGGCGGGAGCGTGGTGTTCATGTCCATTCATGTAGCCGATGGCGTACAGGGCAATCAGACTCCCGATCACCGAAACGATGAGCACCATAATCATGGCAAGGGAGTCCACAACCAGCTTGGTTTCCTCAAGGGGTTCATGGCGACTCATCAGAAGCCCAATCACGCAAAGCCCCAGTTGTATCAGAGCCATAATCCGAACCGGCCAGCTACGGATAGAAAATCCGATGGCGAGCACTGTTAGGATGACCATGGGTTCAATCCAATTCCCCAAAGTCGTAATGAGGGTTGGCAGTCCAACATCGGGAACAATCACCCCGCTATAGAAGGGAAGGGCGACTCCCGCCGCGATGGTCGTTACCCCGGCCACGGCAACCAGGGCATTTCTGAGCACTCCCTTGACTCCGGTTAACATCAAAAGCCCAAAAACCAAAGGGCCTAAAACCAGCAAGGCGATCAACGCTTCTTGTATCTGCATAACAGTCGCACTCCCTTATCTGGACAAAAAACTGCCCGCTTGTCAGATCCTTGTCGGATCAAAGCGGGACGGTAGCACGTCCGGAGAACCTCCGGTCAAAAAACGGCGCACAATATGTCGCGTTCGATGATGAAAGTCAACATTCAAGTCTGCTTCTTGAAAATCGCTCAACCCAGGACATGGGTAAACAGTCCATCTCTGAGTTTAGGCTCAAACCAGGTGCTCTTCGGCGGCATAACGCCACCGACATCGGCAATATCCATCAACTGCTCCACAATAGTCGGATGCATAGAGAAGGCGACCTGATGGTCGCCCGAGGCCACCCTTTTTTCGAGCTCGGCTGTTCCTCGGATCCCGCCCACAAATTCAATTCGCTTGCTTGTGCGCGGATCATCAATTCCAAGCAGGGGAGCCAGCAGGCGTTCCTGCAATACGGCTACATCCAATCTTCCCTCCGGTCGTGTGTCGGCGGGAATCGTCCAGGTGAGCTCATGCCATTTTCCACCAAGAAGCATGCACATCCTTCCCGGCGCCGAGGGAGTGGGGGATGTCGCCGGGGTGACTGTGAAACGGGCACTGACGGCATCCATGAAGCCGCTTTGGGTAAGACCGTTGAGATCCTTGATCAGGCGGTTATAGGCCAGGATTTGCATCTGACTGGCAGGAAACAAGACGCCCAGGAACCAGTTATAGGATTCGTTTCCCGTCTGGCCGGGATTCAAGGCGCGTCGTTCCCGGGCAACCCGAACGGCGGAAGCGGCCCGGTGATGCCCGTCCGCGATATAAGCCACGGAGACATTGAGAAAAGCGCGGGTCACCACATCCGGGTTCTGGAATTTCCATCCGGCATGGGCTATGCCATCGGCGGCGACAAAGTCGAATTGAGGTGCATTATTTTCAGTTTCGGAGACTAGTGCATTCAGGACGGCATCATCACGGTAAAGTAAAAATACCGGCCCGCTCTGGGCGTTTAAGGTGTTGATATGGCGGGTGCGATCATCTTCTTTATCCTGTCGCGTTTTTTCATGGATTTTGATGATTTTGTTTTCATATTCCACGGTGGAACAACAGGCCACGATTCCTCGCTGCACATGGCGACCCATGGTCTGGCGGTAAAGGAAGAGTTGCGGGGCGGATTCCTGTTGAAGCACCCCCTCCTTTTGAAATCGGATCAGCGTGTCACGGCCCCGGCCGTAAACAGTATCGGAATACGGGTTGACCCCCGGATCCATGTCGATTTCGGCACGGGACACATGCAGGAAACTATACGGATTCCCGACTGCCAGAGCACGCGCCTCGGCGGTATCCACCACATCATAGGGAACGGCAGCCACTTGCGCAGCCAGATCGGGTCTGGCACACCATGCTTTGAACGCCTTGATTTTCATATTCTCTCTCCACTGTTAGGGTTTCAAAAAGACGGGATTGTCATTCCTCCATCACGACCAGATCGGGATGCGGAACAGCCGGATCCTCGCAGAGTTTTCGGGGCATCTTCCCGGTAAACAGGCGGATCCACAGATGAAGGCTTGCCCCGACGATCAGCAACACGAGAATCATGAAGGTTGCGGTGACGGCAATGTCCACTTGATTATTGAATATTTGGGCAGCCAGTTTATGGGCATCTGCGGATGAAGCCACGGCCAGTTGTTCTCGTAGTGTCGCGATGGCGGGAAGAAATCCCCCCGCATCCGTGTAAAAAATCTTCTGCCAACCCGCTGTCATCGTGACCACCAAAAGGAAAAGCAGGGGAATCAGGGTCACCCAGATATACCGGTCACGGTTCATTTTGATCAGGATGGTTGTTCCTAAAGCCAGTGAAATCACGGCGAGCAATTGATTGGCTATTCCGAAAATGGGCCAGAGACTGTTGATTCCTCCATAGGGATCCACGACTCCCTGATACAGAAACCACCCCCAGGCTCCGACAAAGAGGGAGCTGGCAAGCAGGTTAGCCGAGGTGGATGAGGTATTCCCGAGTGGCTTCCAAAGATTGCCGAGAACATCCTGTAACAGAAACCGGCCTACCCGCGTTCCGGCGTCGATGGTGGTGAGGATAAACAACGCCTCAAACATGATGGCAAAGTGATACCACAACCCCATCATGGCCTTGCTGCCCAGTGCATCACTAAACATCTTCGCCATGCCCACGGCAAATGTGGGGGCACCCCCCGTCCTTCCAAACAGGGTTTTCTCTCCTACATCATGAGCCAGCTGTGTCATCTCTCCTTCGGTTAACGGAAAGCCCGCCGTTGTAACCTTTGCGACCACCGCCGCAGGTTCGCCTTTCATATTAATGGCAAAATACTGGCCTGGCTCCATCGCGCAGGCGGCAACCAGAGCCATAACGCCCACCGCCATTTCCGTGATCATGGCCCCGTACGCAACGGATCGTACAGTAGATTCATGGGTAGCCAACTTCGGGGTGGTGCCGGTTGAAATCAGCGCGTGAAAGCCGGAAATGGCTCCACAGGCGATGGTAATAAAAACAAAGGGAAAAAGTTTCCCCGGGATGACCAGTCCATTGCCATGGATAAAGGCTGTCAACTTTGGCATATGGATCTGTGGCGCCGCCCAAATGATGGCGGCCATCAGGATGATCACCGTTCCGATTTTCATAAACGAGCTTAGATAATCACGGGGTGCCAGAAGCAGCCACACTGGCAGGATAGAGGCCAAAAAGCCGTACCCAATGATGGACCACGCCAACCAGGGGGCAGATCGGGTGAACCAGACTGACCAGATCGGGGAATGATGCACATATTGACCACCCCAAACGGCTAGCAATAAAAGTACGACCCCGATAACCGAGACCTCGATGACTCGACCCGGACGCAAAATTCGGAGGTAAACTCCCATGAAAAGGGCAATGGGAATGGTTGCGGCCACGGTGAAGAGTCCCCAGGGGCTTTCGGCAAGTGCCTTGACCACCACTAATCCGAGCACGGCGATGAGAATTACCATGATGCAAAGGATCCCGAAAAGGGCGATACTGACAGCGAAGGTTCCGACCTCCTCCTTGACCATCTGCCCCAATGATTTCCCGCCGCGCCTCATGGAGCAGAACAGAGCCACGGCATCGTGAACGCCTCCAGCGAGGGTGCCGCCGATGAGGATCCAGAGGGTTCCCGGGAGATAGCCGAATTGAGCGGCCAATACCGGGCCTACCAAGGGGCCCGGGCCGGCAATGGCTGCGAAGTGATGCCCGAACACGATCCATCGGTTGGTGGGGACGAAATCCTTGCCGTCCTCCTTTGTATAGGCCGGGGTGGCGCGTTGGTCATCAAGCGTTAACACCTTTGCGGCCAGCCATTTACTATAGAAACGATAGCTGATCATGAAGAAGGAGATCGTGGCGGTTACAAACCAGAGCGCGCTGATGGACTCCCCACGATGAAATGCAAGAAAAGCAAGGGAACCAGCTCCAAGAAGAGAGAAAAATATCCAAAAAAGTATGGTTTTCATTTTTTTCATGTGAGTGAAATTGCCCCGATAAAGAGCGTTAGTCAAGCATAACAAGAATTTGCATCAGGACATTCCCCGGTTTTTAACGGGGGATTTTCATAAGTCTTTGAAAATGAACGATAC
>CAIZMS010000389.1 GCA_903934155.1 uncultured bacterium
AAATCCCGGAGTCCCGCGCGCAATACGGCGCAGTTCCACCGCAGGCGACAACTTGATGCCGCGGGCATGAATCTGAAGAATCGCTTCGCGTCCCTCGAGAGTGGGCAGATCGATCACAATCTGGCGGTCAAAACGGCCCGGCCGCTGCAGTGCCGGATCCAGCACATCGGGCCGGTTCGTCGCGGCAATAATGATGACGCCCTCCTGGGTGTCAAACCCGTCCATCTCGACCAACAATGCGTTCAGGGTCTGTTCCCGCTCGTCGTGTCCGCCGCCGATGCCCGAGAATCGGCTGCGCCCTACAGCATCAATTTCATCAATAAAGATGATGCACGGTGCGTTTTTCTTTCCCTGCTCAAACATGTCGCGAACACGCGAGGCACCAACGCCGACGAACATTTCCACAAAATCCGAACCGCTAATGTTGAAGAATGGCACATCCGCCTCACCGGCGATGGCCTTGGCCATGAGCGTTTTTCCTGTGCCGGGAGGCCCCATGAGCATAACGCCCTTGGGGATGCGTCCGCCAAGTTTCTGAAACCGCTTGGGATCCTTGAGGAAATCAATGATCTCCTGAACTTCCTCCTTGGCCTCCTCGACGCCGGCCACATCCTTGAAGGTCACCTTATTCTTGTCGCGATTCAGCATTTTTGCACGGCTTTTCCCGAAGCTCATGGCGCCCTGCCCCATTCCCTTCATCTGGCGCGAGAACATGAACCAGAGCAGGCCAAGCAGGAGCAGAACCGGAAGGGCGCTGGAAACGATTTGCCAGAAATACGGGCTGTCGCGCCGGAACGCGAACTTGACGCCATGCTCGCGAAGCCATTTCGGCAAATCATCCGTCACCATCACATCCACTTTGAACTGTTTTGGTTTTCCCGTACGGGGATCAATCGTCTTCAGGGAGCCCTGGATATATTGATTGCCCGAGATTTCAGAAACAATTTCGCACTCCGGAATCTCGCCCTTTTCCACGAGTTGAACGAAGTCGGGATTATAGGCCATCGGCGCCGCCACCTGCTGCTCCCCCTTATAGTACTGATACGCCAGAAGCATCAGGCTGAACACGGCAAACCACAGGAAGAGTCCTCTCGGCGAAAATTTCGGCGGCGGGATTAAGTCTGGTTTTTTCTTAGGCTCCCCGGACAACGGTGTCGGCGGCGCCTTATTGATATTTGGTGATTCCATTATCGTCCTTTTTTTCAACACTCAAACAAGGCGGTCATTCTAGAGGATGATGCTCATTTTCGCAAATACTATGGGGGTGGCTCTGTTTTTAGTGGTGTAAGCGCCATCTTTTTGAATAATCAGACCCCCATGACTGAATCAGGGATAGAAACCATTGCCGCGATTGCCACGGCACCGGGAGAAGGCGCCGTTGCGATTGTGAAGGTGTCAGGCCCCGAGAGTCTGGCTATCGCCGACCGGATTTTCCGGGGGAAGTCCCCCCTGCCCTCCTTGAGGCCCGGCGGTTCTTTTGTGCATGGACTCATTGAGGGGCAAGAGGGAGTGGCCGATGAGGTCATCCTCCTCATTTATCGGGCTCCACACAGTTATACAAGGGAAGACGCTATTGAGATCCAGGGCCACGGTGGGGCGGCCGCCGCCAAACGCATCCTAAGATCCGTTCTGGCGTCGGGAGCCCGGATGGCTGAACCCGGCGAGTTCACCAAACGGGCCTTTTTGAGCGGCCGGATTGATCTCGTCCAAGCCGAGGCCGTACTCGACCTCATCCGGGCGCGAACGGATCGGGCGGCCCAATCCGCACTGGAACAATTGAGGGGAAGCTTAAGCGAAGCCTTCAATGCCCTTTATGACAAAATTCTGACCGCCTGCGGAGATATCGAGTCAACACTGGACTTCTCAGAGGACGAAATTCCTGCCACCCTGATCAATGATGTCACTGAAAAACTAAAGGACATCGGGGCGGAATTCAAAACCCTGCTTCAATCCTGGGACGAAGGACATATTCTCAGGGATGGCGCCAGTGTCGTCATCGCAGGACGACCGAATGTTGGAAAATCAACCCTTCTTAATGCCCTTTTAGGCAAAGAAAGAGCCATCGTCACCCCCATTGCAGGAACAACAAGGGACACAATAGAGGAACAATTAGCCATTGATGGCTATCCAGTCCGAATAATTGACACAGCTGGACTTCGCGAGTCCTCATGCCTGATTGAACAAGATGGCATCCGTCGGACTAAGACTATGCTTACGCAATCAGACTTGACACTCTACATGATTGACGGATCGCTTCCCCATAATCAGAAGGACGACGTGATTCTCACAACACTTCAGAAACACAAGACCATTGTTGTCGTAAATAAAATCGACATCCAAACAAACGATACTATAAAGACTCTTGCGTCCGACTGGTCAGTCCGATATATTAGTGCCTTTCGATCAGAAGGATTAGAGGGTCTCAAAAAATGCATCATGCAGCATTTGGGAATCCGAGAGGAAGTCCCCCATCAATCAACTATTTCCGAACGGCATCGATACCTTCTTGTTTCAGCACACAAGGATATTGTGGAATCGTCGAAAATCCTTGCTGATTCCAACGCGGATCCGGCATTGGCAGCCTCGCGGCTCAGAATGGCTCTTGAAACGCTGGGTTCGGTCACTGGCAGGATTTATCACGAAGAACTGCTTAACAATATCTTCAGCCGATTCTGCATTGGGAAGTAATGGATACCTATCAAGTTATTGTTATTGGAGCCGGCCATGCCGGGTGCGAGGCCGCTCTGGCCGCTTCCAGGATGGGCGCCAAAACAGCCCTGATAACCATGGATCGCACGGCCATCGCTAGAATGTCCTGCAATCCCTCAATTGGAGGGATTGCAAAATCTCACATTGTCTGCGAACTAGACGCCTTGGGCGGGGAGATGGGGAAAAACAGCGATTACACAGGAATTCAGTTTCGGACCCTGAACACAAAAAAAGGACCGGCGGTTCACGCCTTCCGAACCCAGTGCGATAAACACGCCTACGCAACACGGATGCAACGGGTCATTGAAACGGCGCATCATCTTCAGATCGTCGAAGCACTCGTCGATCAACTCTGGATCGAGAACGGCGCAATACGGGGCGTTATTCTTTCCGACGCCTCTAAAATCGAAGGAAACTCCGTCATTTTGACTACAGGGACCTTCCTCCGGGGCATGATCCATATCGGAAAAAACGCTTTCCCTGGCGGCAGGAAGGGCGAGCCGGCCTCCCATCACCTCAGTCTTAACCTTGAAAAGCTTGGATTTAGGCTTGGACGACTCAAGACAGGCACTCCTCCGAGATTGCATAAAGACAGCATCGACTGGAACAGAACACTCGAGCAACCTGGCGAGAGTCCTCCTCCATTCTTTTCCTATGAAATCAGCATGAACCGAAAAGTGTTCCACGTGGAACATAAGGCAGAATATAGGAGTCAGAAGTCAGGAGTCAGAAGGGAGAATGTCTGTATTCCACCTTCTGACTCCTGTATTCTGCCTTCTGACTCCTCTCCATTGTTCCACGTGGAACATTCCAGCTTGCGGCCATGGAAACCGGGATCTGATCAGCTTCCCTGCCACATTACCCACACAACGCCGGAAACGCACAAAATCATTCGGGATAACCTTGATAAAAGCGCCCTGTACGGCGGGGCGATCACGGGAACAGGAGCGCGGTATTGTCCGTCTATCGAGGATAAAATCGTGAAGTTCGCGGACAAAGAGGAGCATCATATCTTTCTGGAGCCCGAAGGGAGGGTTTCGCCAGAAATTTACCCGAATGGAACATCCAACAGTCTCCCGGAGGATGTTCAGACGGAGATGATCCATTCAATCCCGGGGCTGGAGAATGCTTTACTCACGAATCTTGCCTACGCTATTGAGTATGACTATTCGGATCCCACCCAATTGACCCATACCCTGGAATCTAAGTTAGTTGAGCATCTTTATCTGGCTGGACAAATCAATGGCACCACGGGATATGAGGAAGCGGCGGGACAGGGCTTTGTGGCCGGAGTGAATGCTGTTAAAAAATTGCGGGGTGAAAAGCCTTTTGTGTTAGGCCGGGGCGAGGCCTACATTGGAGTCCTAATCGATGATCTTGTTACAAAAGGAACCAATGAACCCTATCGAATGTTCACTTCACGGGCGGAGCACCGGCTTTTATTGCGTCAGGATAATTCCATCTTCAGAATGCTTCCGTTCGCAAAAACTATTGGAATTATTCCGCAGCACGACATACATGATTTCGAGAGATTACAGACGGCTATACAGAAGGAAGTAAAGCGCCTTGAGACTACATTTCATCAAGGGCAGTCATTAGCACAACATCTTCGTAAAACGGAAGTTACATACAGCAAACTTCCTCTATCCGAAATAACGGACCGATTGGTCACTTCTAAGGTCGAAATTCTTGTGAAATATGCGGGTTATATTACGAGGGAGCAATCCCAAATTGAAAAGGCCAAACTTCTTGAAGATCAGCAAATTCCCGGGTGGATAAAGTATGACAGGCTGGAAACCCTTCGTTTTGAGTGTCGGGAAAAGCTGAAACATATTCGTCCGGAAACACTGGGACAAGCCTCTCGCATCTCCGGGGTAACCCCGGCAGACATCTCGATTCTGGCCGTGATCATGAAAAGAGGGCAGGTGGGGAATCAGAAAATAGAACCCCGAGATCAGCATTCTGCCTTTCAGGATTTACCTGGATCGAGCTGAAGGCGGATCGAGAGGATCTTATCGCGCCCGAAAGTCACCTGTAACTTGGACAGCATGTCCTTCTGCACACGAAAAAGTTCGCTAAGCCAGGGGGAGCTGTCGACGAATATCGTCAGATTCTTGTTGACCAGACTTCCGGGGCGGGTATGGGTCGCGATAGCCTTCCCAATGGCCGCCTCCCACTTTTCCTCAAGGATTCCCAGTTTGCACTGTTCATCCAATTTCACCGACTTCAGCATGGTGCCGATCAGTTTGCGGATGGGGATTCCGCCATCGGCCATGGAGCCGGGTTGCTGCTTGGATTGGCGGGGAGATTTAAAATAGGCCGCTGACATGGCTCTGATATACCGTCATTTACCCCGCCTTGTCGAGCCAGCAGGCGCGATAAAATGAAAACGGGCAGGGGAAACCCCTGCCCGCCTCATCGTCTCTCGGCTCCTGCGATTACTCGCCAAGCTGCCAACGGACAAAACGACGGATGCTGAGCGTATCGCCCACTTCCTTCCCTTTGGCCTCCAACAGCTTGGTCACCGAAAGATCCGGCTCTTTGACAAAGCCCTGATCCACCAGGCAAACCTGCTCGTAGAACTTGCGGATTTTCCCATCCACAATCTTATCCACAATATTGGCCGGCTTGCCCGTCACCTGCTTGGCGTAGATTTCACGCTCCGCCGTCAGGACATCCGAGGGAACCTCAGTAGAAACCAAGTACCTTGGATTACACGCCGCAATATGAAGCGTGAGATCCTTTGACAGGGCCTGAACCACCGGGCTCGAGGCCGTGTCGCCCTTGCTGAACCCAAGTTCCAGCATGACGCCCAGCTTGCCATTCAAATGGATGTAGGTTGCCACCAGACCTTCGCCCTGAACCGTGTACCGGATATTGCGCTTGGCAACCAGATTTTCGCCGATTTCAGCCACTTTCGCGGCCATTTCAGCCTTGGTGACCTCGGTGATGGTATTATCCGCCATCCCGAGCGCCTTTTCCGCCATAGCCTTGACAAACTTCTGGAAGTTCTCGTTCTTTGCTACAAAATCGGTTTCGCTATTGATCTCGATCAGGGTTCCGACCGTGCCGTTGCCGGCGGCCGCGATCAACCCCTGATTGGCCGTACGAGTCGCCTTCTTGGCGGCAATCGCCACGCCACGTTCGCGAAGAAGGCGGATGGCCACCTCTTTATCGCCGCCCGCTTCCACCAGCGCGCGCTTGCATTCCATCATGCCGACATTGGTGGCTTCCCGTAATTCCTGAACCATTGCTGCTGTAATTTCAGCCATAATCAACTCCTCTTTGTCTTAGGCCTGAGCCGGGGCTTCAGGAGCCGCAGGAGCGGCTTCTGGCTTCACATCAGGGGTTGTCGGCTTGACGGCCACGCGTCGACGCGGAGCCCTGTCACCACGAGGCTTGCGAGGGCCGGAGGGACGGTTTTCATCGCCACCGCTGAACTGCTGGGCTTCCCGCTTCTTGTTCTCCTCGACGGCAATCTTGGAGTATTCCGAGGCGCCCTTCTGGATTGAGGCCGCCAACGCATCAGCAATCAGCCGGATGCCGCGGATGGCATCATCATTTCCGGGAATCGGGTAATCAATGGGCTCGGGGTCGGTATTGGTGTCCACAATGGCAATCACCGGGATGTGAAGACGATTGGCCTCTGCCACCGCGATCGATTCGCGGTTGATGTCGATCACAAACATCGCGCCGGGCTTATCCGTCATGTTGGCCATGCCGGAAAAGTTTTTGCGCAGCTTCTCAAGCTCATGACGGAGCACGGCCACTTCCTTTTTAGGCATCTTGTCGAATGAGCCATCCTTCTCCATGGCCTCGACCTGGTGCATATACTTGATTCGCTTGCGAATGGTCGTGGTATTGGTCAAGGTGCCCCCCAGCCACCGGGTGGTGACATAAGGCTGGCCACAGGCCGTTGCAATATCCTGGGTGACTTGCTGAGCCTGCTTTTTGGTTCCGACGAACAGAATCGGCCTCCCGCGGGCGGCGGTCTCGTAGACGAACTGCTTCGCCTTTTCAAGCTGCTCGAGGGTTTTGGTGAGATCGATGATGTGAATCCCATTGCGCTTGTCGAAGACAAACGGCTTCATCTTGGGATTCCAACGC
>CAIZMS010000390.1 GCA_903934155.1 uncultured bacterium
AGCGAAGGATGGTAGGCCGTGTGGGACTCGAACCCACGACCCCAACATTAAAAGTGTCGTGCTCTACCAACTGAGCTAACGGCCTGTGAAAAAAGTCGGCACACCATAGAGCAAGCCATTGGGGTTGTCAACTCCGGGGAGGATATCCCAAGGCAGACAGGGTTCAGGGTTCAGGAATCGGCAGCGGTTCACCGGTGTCGGCTCCGAGCAACGCGGGGGCTTCGGAAGCGGGAAGCTCCTGAACATCCTTGAGCCGACGCTGAATCTGGCGGGACTTTCGGGCGGCATCCTCAATGGAATCCGAGGCCTGGTGCAATTTCTTCTGCACCGCATCGAGATGGTCTGTAAACCGACTGAATTCAAGCTTCACGGCTCCCAGCAATTTCCAGACTTCACTCGACCGTTTTTGGATTGCCAATGTGCGGAACCCCATCTGGAGGGCATTCAGCAATGCCGCCAGCGTGGTAGGCCCAGCCACGACAACCCGACAGGTTTGCTGCAGCGATTCCATAAGGCCCGTGCGCCGGATCACCTCGGCATAAAGACCCTCAATGGGAAGGTAGAGAATGGCAAAATCAGTCGTGTGGGGCGGGCAGATATACTTATCTCGGATATCCCGGCCACACTTACGAATCTGCTCTTCCAGCCGCTTGGCCGCCTCCTCCGCCTGAACGGGATCCGCTTTCTCCTGGGCAATCAACAGACGCTCGTAATCCTCCTTCGGAAACTTGGCATCCAGGGGAATCCAGACCGAGGTTCCTTCCAGGTCATCCCTGCCGGGCAGACGAATCGCAAACTCTACCCGCTCAGAGGAGCCCGGCTTGGGAGCAACATTGGTCGCATACTGTTCCTGAGTCAGAATCTGCTCCAACAGGGCTCCCAACTGGATTTCACCCCAGGTCCCCCGGGTTTTTACATTGGTCAGAACCCGTTTGAGATCCCCCACTCCGCTGGCCAGTTCCTGCATCTCACCCAGTCCCTTTTGAACCAGCTCCAACCGCTCGCTGACCAATCGGAAGGACTCGCCAAGCCGCCGCTCCAGGGTGCCCTGGAGTTTCTCGTCCACCGTCTGGCGCATCTGATCCAGCTTGCGTCCGTTGTCCTCCTGGATTTGCTGAAGCCCGCCGGAAACACTTTGGCGCAATTGCTCGATCTTCTGCTCATTGGACTGGGTCAGGAGGCTGATCTGGCGGGTCATTTCAAACCGGTTGCGCTCCATTTCCTCCCGAACCAGGCGCTCGTTGCGATCCAAGGCCTTTTCCATGGCATCAAACCGGCCCTGAAGCAGCCCGCCCTCCCCGGATTCCGTCCGTCGCCCAAGGAACCACCACAGGGCAAGGGCCGAAATAAACACCGATAAAATGATGATGACTGTATCCATGACGAAGACCGTACCCGAAGGACTCCCCCAGATCAATCCGTTAAAGCCCCACCTTTTTTACCACACAAAATCAGACGCTGAACATTCGGGGTGATGGTAGCGACGCCGGCCCTGGGTTCTTCCACCAAACTCAATGGCCACTTGCGGGCACCATTGGAGACACGCCATACATTGCTCGCAATGATGCTGCCAACGGGGATGTCCCTCCACGAGAACAATATTCCCGACGGGGCAAACCTTGACACACAGGCCGCACCCGTTACAGGGTTCCGTGGACCGGAACTTAACATCACTGGCAGGCACCTGCTTCATTCCCCCGTTATAGACAAACCCGGACAAAAGCCGTCGGCCCAGCCAGGTCCCGCAATCCACTTTCCCCGCCTTCCGGTCGGCAATAAGGGGAGCAATCCGCCGGATGGCGATCTTCTCCTTCGCAAACCGCTTCTTCTGACTTCGCTCCGACTCCGCCCCGTACATCGGGGTATAGTTACCGGGCATGCGGATGACTTCCCCCAAGGCCAGGAGAATCCCCTTCTTCTCCAGAAGTGTCCTCAATTGAGCCAGCGTTCCCGCCGCATTCCCGCCACAGGTTGCCACCGCAAAAACATAGGTTGAGGCCGGGATCTGAAGTTGCTCCACGAACCGCCTGACAAGGGCTGGCAAGCCCCACATGTAAACGGGGAAGACGATCCCGATCGCAGAGGCCGTGACCGGACGGGGAGCCTTGAGCGCCCCGGGAATCGCGATGAGCTCGACCTCTCCCCCGATGGCGTTCCCGATATCGCGGGCAACGCAAAGCGAATTTCCGGTACTCGAAAAGTAGAATATCTGGGTTTTCATGAAGAGACCTCCTCAAGACGATAAACGGCCACCACAGCACGTTCACCCCTTTTGCCGGTACCATAACAGAAGAGATGGGGCGTTTCCAGTTCCACACGCCAGACTCGCGCCACCCGGACCCCGGAGTCTCCTTCGAGGATCGAGGCCGTGCCCGGGATCGCCCGTTTCCACATCGCCGCGCGGCAGGGGCCTTGCCTGACGCTGAAGCCCAGGCGATACCATCGGTAATGGAGACGGTTCAACAGGCTGGACTGTGCCCCACCCGGATTGGCGGCAAGATACTCCGCCAAGACCTTGAAACGATCCTCGAGATTCGGGCATAACCCGAATCCCGTCCGCGTCGCCACCCATGACACAAACTTCTCGAGAAAATCATCCAAGGTTTTGACCGCGTCCACCATCAGGTCGCGCAATGACTCCACATTGTAGAACCAATCCAGGATTTTCGATAAGCGGTCGGCCTGCTCCAAATCTCCCGGCGTCATTTTCGGCGTGCTCAGGATGGCATAAGGCGGCGTAGGCATGGCCACCAATCCCCAGCGCTCCGGGGACTCCGCCAGCGGCGTCCCGGGCAGAAGCTTCAAACGCTCCAACTGGATCTCTTCAGGCTCCATCCCGATGAGGGTATTCAGGTCATTCAAAAGGTCTTTCCCAGTCCCGCCAGGCAGGCCGGCAATCAGATCCACATGAACTTCAACGGGTTTCAAGGCACAGAGTTTGACCAATCCCTCCACAGTCCGGGTCACCGTGGCCTGCCGTTCTATGGCCGAATACACCACCGGACTCAGGCTTTGTATTCCCGCCTCGATATGGAACTGGCCCGGTACCGCCTTGGCAAACTCCCTCGAAAGCCCCCCTCCGAAGCGGGCGGGCTCAATTTCAAGATGAAACCGGAGACCCGGAAATTCATCCCGGAAGATTGTGACAAGCGCCACCGCCCGCGCCGCGTTTTCATTAAAAGTGCGGTCCACCACCCGGACTTCAGGAATCCCTGCTTTTTCAATTTCCCGCAAATCATCCCGAACGCGGGCAAGGGTATGAACTCTTGTTCCGGACTTGCGACTTGTACAGAAAAGGCAACCATTCCCACATCCCCGTGAGGTTTCCAACTGCACAAAGGGTTTTGTGAATCCAGGCAGTTCCTGATGGTAGAAAGGAGGGATACTCCCCAAATCCGCCATCACATCGGCCGCGCCATTATCGCAATAAACACCCGCCCGGGTCGTACAGACACCCGGAATCGTCCACCAGGCTGTTCCCCTCTTCACTCCATCCAGAAAGGCGGGGAAAGCCTGTTCCCCCTCCCCTCGAACCGCGACATCGGCCACCCCGTCCGGCTGAACCCATGACTGGTTATCTCCCAGACATTCCGGCCCTCCGACAACAAACAACGGGCAGCGTGGCCAGCCGATGGCCTTAACCTTCGAGAGAACCCCGGTGACAAATTCACGATTGAACAAATACAGCGTGGCCGCCACGACATCCGGCTGAGCCGCCACAATCCGGTCGGCCACCCCATCTGGATCGTCCTTGATGGTAACCTCCAGAGTCTGCCACCCCCCTTCCGCAGGATTTACCGCCGCCCGGAGACACCAGGCCGCAAGGCTGGAATGGGAATAGGAACAGTTGGCGGCCAGAAACACGATCTTCATAGTGCCGTGACTTTAGGTGAAATTGCAGGTTTCGTCAAAAGTGGACTGATTTACGTTTCGACAACCTTGAAACCCTGTGCTAAGTTTAGACGAGTATGAAGCCAAGAATCCTAGTCATGGACGACGATGAGTCGATCCGCAAGATCTGTACCCTCTTGCTGACTCGGCTTGGCTATGATGTCGACACCACGACATGCGGAGAAGAGGCCATTGCGTCCTTCGAAAAATCCATCAAGGATAAAACCCCCTATCTG
>CAIZMS010000391.1 GCA_903934155.1 uncultured bacterium
ATGCTTCCGATGGCATTCTGATAGAAGCCAATCCGCTCCGCCAGTTCGGAGGTGCGAACCACAACAGCGCCCGCCACGACATCATTATGTCCCGATAGAAATTTCGTGGCGCTGTAGACCGCGATGTCAGCTCCCAGTTCAAGGGGTTTTTGAAGAACGGGTGTAAGGAAGGTATTGTCGACGATGGTCAGGATGTCCTGGGCACGGGCCCAGGACGCAATGGTGCGGATATCGGCAATTTTCAGGAGTGGATTGGTTGGCGTTTCAATGAAGATTCCCTTGATCCCCGGGAATCGCAAGGCCTCCTGAACTGCCTTCAGGCTGGATGTGTCCACATAGATGGCGTCCAGCCCAAGAGGGCGGAAGACCTGTTCAAAAAGGCGGAATGTCCCTCCATAGGGGTCCTCGGTTACGATGAACCGATCGCCGCTACGGAATAGATGAAGCACGGCATCAATGGCGGCGAGGCCTGAGGCGAAGGCAAATCCCTTAACTCCTCCATCCGCGTCTGCTAAAATTTCTTCCAGGACGAGGCGGGTTGGGTTCGAAGTCCGGGAATAGTCAAAGCCGGTGCTTTGTCCCAGGCCGGGATGTCCGAATGAGGCTGTCTGATAGATAGGAACCGAAATAGATCCCGTGATGGGATCTTTTCGATTTCCCGCCTGCGCCAAGCGTGTGTACAGGCTCAACTTTGTTGTTACTCTACTCATTTGATAGACAAGGTAATGTATTTTTTCGATATTGTCAATATTTGCCAGAAATATTAACATTTCTTTACTCTATCAATTTACTTGTGATACTATCATAAAAGTCAAAAGGATCATATGACAAAAGGGTGATACATGAAGATCTCTACAAAAGGACGATATGGGCTGAGGGTGCTTCTGGACATTGCCACGCATCAGGATCATGGGCCGGTTATCCTGCGTGATATCGCGAAGCGTCAGGAGATTTCGGAGAAGTATCTTTGGCAGGTCATTAATCCCATGAAATCAGCCGGATTTGTCGCTTCCGCAAGAGGGGCAAAGGGCGGTTATACTCTGGCACGAGATATTGATGAGATATCTCTTCTGGATGTGGTCACGGTTTTGGAAGGACCTGTTTGTGTTGTGGACTGCGTTGATGCTCCCGAGGGGTGTTCTCGGAGTACGGTTTGCGTGACACGGGATGTTTGGAAGCAGGTCGAAGATTCTGTCAAGGCAACCATGGCCGGTATCACATTGAAAAAGCTGGTCAAGGACGAGCGGGAGCGGGAATCCCGTGTTTCGTTAAGCTATGTGATTTGATCGTGAGGGTAGTGCTCATGAAAAAGAAAGAACTTACGCTCAATTCAGAACACGGGCTTCATTTGCGTGTTGCAGGTGAAATTGTAAAAATCGTGAACGCCCATGAGTGTCAACTTTCAATCTCC
The DNA here is from genome assembly GCA_903934155.1 of uncultured bacterium. GTDB lineage: Bacteria > Verrucomicrobiota > Kiritimatiellia > CAIKKV01 > CAITUY01 > JAABPW01. Next base: position 1,412 of record CAIZMS010000391.1, read on the forward strand.
TGTGACGGGTGCAAGCGCGCCAACGCATGTTCAATTATGCAACTCCTGACTTTGGGGGCCGCCAAAGGAACCCGGATGGAGGCCTGTGCTGAGGGACCGGACGAGGATATTGTCATGAAAAAACTATCCGATCTTCTTTCGGACGGGGCGGGAATATAATTCGCCCCTCCCTTCGGGGGGTGTTTCTTTATCGTGTGGGTGTGCGCAACGGGCCGACGGGAGGACCGGGTTTCCGGTGTTCCAGGTTCGGGATCCGGTAGATTCTGGCCACGCGGCGGTTGGCCTCATCAAGCGAGGGTTTGTCCAGCAGCAGATCTACTCCCAGTGTTTGTGTGCTGATTCGGGTGATTCCCTTGTCGCGATCCCGAATGGCAAATAATTCCGTCATATTTGACACCGGGTTCCCATTCACGCGAAGAATGACTTCGTCGCGAATCTCCTGGTATCCGACATTGATCGGATCCGGCAGTACGGCGGAGAGGATCACGATCCGGTCACCGGGTTTCTCGGGCGCCAGAGCACGAGTCAGGTAGAGGGTCACGAGCCGGGCATTGGAGCTGATCATCCATTGGGGGCCACGGGCGAAGAGATAATCAGCCGAGAGTTCACGGATGAACAGGCCTCCTTCAACCAGATATTCGGCCTGTTCCCCCTCGATGTTCATGGGTACCAAGGCTCGTGAGTCATTATAGGCGTCGAGTTTCAGCTGAACGGTTTCGGATTTGTGGTTACGCCAGAGCGTGACGGATATGGTGTCCCCCGGGTGCCGACGTCCTGAAATCTGGTGAACCAGTTGAAGTCGGCCGAAATCGGGGTCAGTGTAATATCCCAGGGAATCAACGGAATATCCGTCCCAGGACAGAATCACATCGCTTGCCTGTATGACTCCCGATGCACTGGATCCCGGGATTGTCCGCAAGACCATCACCCCCCGGTCATCGTTCGGGAGCCCCAGATACTGGCGCTTGACGGGCTCGATAAGAGGGGTCCACATCAGCCCAGCCACCGCGACGCCCCGGTAAGGCGGATGCCCGACATCCTCCACGAAGCGTTTCAGGATAGTGGCAGGAAGAACCAGACTGGTTTGACTGGCTTCGTCGTATTGCATGACCAGTCCCATCAGTCTGCCCTCATGAAATGCCGGGGCCCCGACGCGTTCCAATTTAAGATCCGTCAAGGCCTGAAAGGTTAGGAGGCTGTGTACGGAGGAGGGGAGCGTGGCCACCTCAATTCCAGTGATGCGTCCCTCGCCATTTTGCCGCTGGCCGGCGTCGTCGAATTGCACGAGCTGGATTTTGGCGCCGGGTTTCACGGTTTCCGAAGCCCATTCGACAGGGGTCAGGCCGGTTGTCGGGGCCGCCAGCAGGGCGGCATCCACCCGGGGATCGGCTTCGACCACCGTAGCGGTAACCTTGGTGGCATCACCCGGATGGCGCAGTTCGACGAGCACCGCGTTGCGAACCAGATCCTCGGTTGTGATCAGGCGGCCCTCGGCGATTACCACGGCGTAGCCGGCCCGGGTTTCCTGCTTTCCTTTTTTCCAGGGTACAGCGGGATCAAAACGTTGTGCGGTGACGATTACTTCCACCACGCTCTGATGGGGAGGGGAGAGGGTTTGGGTCGTGGCCGGGAGGGGTGCGGTCAGGGCGATCAAAAATGGGGCGAGCATGAGTCTCACTGGGCGATCTCCTGTTTCTCGATATGGACGGAGTGGGGAATGTTATATTGAGCCAATATCTCAAGGTCGGATTTTTGAAGCATTCCCGATTCCAGGATCAGGGGATTGTCGTTTCCCTCGAAACGAAAAACAATAAATCCGCCGGAGGCTTTTTTCAGGGCGGCGGGAAGGTCGCCGATCTCCCGGATTGGTTGACCGTTCACGGAGGCGAGGATCTGGTTGAGGTGGGTGGCGCAATAGGTATTAATGGGGTGGGGAAGGCGGCCCGCCAGGACCACGAACTGCCTTCGCCCCTTGTGCAGGTTGTCGAGTTTGGCATAGCGGGAGGTATAGAGCAGGCGTTGGGCGGCGGGCGTGTTGAGTTCACTTCCCAGCGTCGCCAGATATCCGCGACTGAGCGGACAGAAGACCAGTCCTCCTGTTACCACATATTCGGGTTGCCGGTCGTAAGTCTGCCGGAAAATAAAGGGATCTGGTTTTCGGGTGAGCGGCACGATCACAGCCGCCGTTTTGCGATCCCGCCAGACCGTGAAGAAAATTTTCTCCGTGCATTGTTTGCGTTCAATGAACTCGGCATATTCCACGCTATTCCCGTCAAGGCCGACCGACCCATCGTCAGCGATGGTGTTCCCGTCGATGGAGAGAATCACATCCCGCGGTTTCAGGAGTCCGGCAGCGGCCCCAAAGGGGTCCACATAGGCGACCACGATCCCGCTGATCCCGGTGGGAAGGCCGAGGTCGGCGCGCAGGGCTGGATTCCGGCTTTCCAGATGGACGACGCCCAGTTCCGGATATCCGTCATAGGTGCCATCCTCGATGTCTTTCAGAAAATGTTCAATGACGGGAAGCGGGATGGTATAGCCGATGTTCTGGGCGCCCATGATGCCTTGGAAAGCGACTGCCACCACCTTATTGTCAAACAACACCGGTCCGCCGCTATTACCGGGGTTGATGGCGGCATCCACCTGCATGACAAGATGTGAATCCACGGTGCTGTGGGCATACAGGTTGTAGTCAATCCGGGAGACCACGCCCTTGGTCAGGGACAGCCGGTCGCCCCCCATGGGATAGCCGAGGGCCAGGACGGAATCGTTGAGGGTGGGAAGGGATCTTCCAAAAGCCAGGGGAAGAGTGTCGTTGAAAAAGGCGCTGTCCTTGACATGCAGGATGGCGAGATCGCAATCATGGGCAATAAAGGCCACCGTTGCCGGATATTTCCGGGGGTCTCCCTCGCGCTGCACTTCAATAAACCGGGCATCGGATACAACATGGGCATTAGTCATGATCCGTTTGCCCTTGATGATAAAACCCGAGCCGTTGCTGTTCAAAAGGGAACGGGCCTGCCACGGTTGAAGGAAATCCTCCTGCTGGAGGGTGACATGAATTTTAACAATCGATTCACGAAGGTCCCGGAGTCCGGCAAAGCCGGGGTGGGAGAGAGACACGATCAGGCTGCCGAACAGGGCGGTTCTGGCAATCCTGCGGAAGATTGTGTGGTGCATTTGCATGGGCCGCAGAATATCGAAGCGGAAGGTCGATTTCAACGACTCTTCTTGCCTCTTTCTCAATAAGTCGGCTTGACGGAGTCAACGATTGGTGGGTAATCTTTCCCTATGTCAAAGGATG
>CAIZMS010000392.1 GCA_903934155.1 uncultured bacterium
ACCGTGGCCGCCGAGGTATGAATGCGTCCCGCGGACTCGGTTGCCGGAACCCGCTGCACCCGGTGGCACCCGGACTCATACTTCAGGACTTTGTAGGCCTGGCTGCCAGTAACGGAAAACACCACTTCCTTGAAGCCGCCCATGCTGGAGGGGCTGGCGTCAATGATCGAGATCTTCCAGCCACGCCCATCGCAAAAACGGCTGTACATCCGGAACAGGTCTCCGGCGAAAATCCCGGCCTCGTCGCCGCCTGTACCGGCACGGATTTCCATGATGACATTCCGGTCATCGTTGGGATCGGGCGGAAGCAACGCCGCCAGAAGCTCCTTCTCGACCACCGGAAACGTCTTTTCCAAGCCCGCCACCTCGTCAGCGGCCAGCGCCTTGAGATCGGGGTCGGCGTTCTCGGATGCCAGCAGGGCGCGCTGTTCATCAAGATCGCGCTTCACCCGGAAAAAAACATCCGCCTTGTCGAGAATCTTCCGGAGACGGGAATGATCCTTGGCGGCTTCCCTGAATTTCTTGGGATTCGCCGCCAGAGCGGGATTGGAGATGTTCGCCTCCAACTCCCTCATTCTCGCATCCAGCTTATCGATGTAGGCTTTTTCTATCATGAGTGGCGCCGCACAGGAACGATCTATTTCTCTGCTTTGCGTGCTTTGCGACTTCTGTTCAAACGATCTTTGGACAGAAAAAAGGCCGGAATCCCCTTGGGGGTTCCAGCCTTTTTCTGACGCCCGGTTGCCTACTTCTTCGCGTAGCGCTTCCGGAACTGTTCCACACGCCCCTTGGCGTCTACCATGGCCGTACGGCCGGTATAGAACGGGTGACAGACGGAGCAGGTGTTCACATGCATCGCCTTGTTCGTGGACTTCACCTGCACAATGGTGCCACAGGCACAGGTAATCGTCGCATCTGTATAATCGGGGTGAGTATCCTTCTTCATAAAAATCAAACCTTCCTTCCAAAAAAGCCGCGTACTTATACCCGAAATCCAATCCGCAATGCAATTACTTTTCTTGGCAATCCAGCGCCTGCCGGATTTCCTTAACCAAAAAGGCGAGGCGGTTTTCACCGGCGGCCCTGACCAGGGCGCTGCCCACCACGACCCCATCGGCATGCCGGGCGGCTTCACGGGCCTGATCACCGTTGCTGACACCAAACCCTGCGGCCACGGGAAGGCGGGTGTGTTTTTTCAGCCTGACAAGATGCCCGGCCACATCCTCCGCCACCCCGGCACGCGCTCCGGTGACGCCCTTGACCATGATGTAATACACAAACCCGCGGGCCTCCTTCAGGATTTTCCCCAGTCGGGCATCCGGGGTGGTCGGGGCGATGAGGGAAATAAAATCAAGACCCACCGCATCGAGATGCACCCGGAACTCGCCGCTCTCCTCAAAGGGCATATCCACCACCAGAAAAGCATCGACCCCCGCCGCAGCCGCATCATTGGCCAGCTTCTCATACCCGTAGTTGAAAAACGGATTCACATACCCGAACAGCACGATCGGAGCCTCACACTCCCGGCGCAATCGCTTCGCCAGGGTCAATACCTTGGCGACCGTGGTGCCTGCCGCCAGACTGCGCTGCCCGGCAGCCTGGATCACAGGACCATCCGCCGTGGGATCCGAAAACGGCACGCCGAGTTCCAGCACATCCACGCCGTTCTCCAGCGCCATACGGCAATCCCGTTCCGATCGTTCCAGATCCGGATCGCCAGCCACCAAAAATCCCACCAGCGCCTTGCGATTCCCTTTACTTAAACGCTTAAACGTCTCTTCAATCCGGCTCATGTCTTAACCCTCGCATCATACTCCAACACACTCTCGAGATCCTTGTCGCCGCGCCCCGAAAGGCACACCACGATGGCCCCGCCCTTCCCAACCGTCCGGGCCCGCTTCCGCGCCTCAGCCAGCGCATGACTGGATTCAAGCGCCGGAATGATTCCCTCCATCAGGGACAGCTCATGGAAGGCCGCCACCGCCTCGGCGTCGGTAATCCCGGAATACTCCACCCGCTTCAGATCCGCCCACAGGGCGTGCTCCGGCCCGACTCCGGGATAATCCAATCCGGCGCTGATGGAATGGGCGTTGAGAATCTGGCCTTCGGCATCCTGTAGCACATACGATTTGCTGCCATGAAGGATTCCCGGCCGGCCGGCCTCGATGCTGGCGGCGTGCTGGCCCGTGGCAATCCCGTGCCCTGCCGCCTCGACGCCCACCATCTTCACTCCGGCATCATTGAGGAAGGGATAAAAGAGTCCCGCTGCATTGCTTCCTCCGCCTACACAGGCAATCACCATCTCCGGCAAGCGGTTTTCCAGTTCAATGAACTGCTCACGAGCCTCGATCCCGATCACACTCTGGAAATCGCGCACCATGACCGGGTACGGATGGGGCCCGGCCACGGTTCCAATCACATAAAAAGTGGTATCCACCGCCGCCACCCATTCGCGGAGCGCCTCGCTCATGGCGTCCTTCAGGGTTTTGGTTCCACTGGTCACCGGAATCACCCGGGCCCCGAGGAGATTCATCCGCTTCACATTCGGAGCCTGGCGGCGGATATCCTCCTCGCCCATATAGACATCACACTCCATGCCAAACCGCGCCGCCACCGTGGCCGTGGCCACCCCGTGCTGGCCGGCTCCGGTCTCCGCCATAAGCTTCTTCTTTCCCATGCGGCGCGCCAGAATGGCCTGCCCGAGGGTATTATTGACCTTGTGGGCGCCCGTGTGGTTGAGATCTTCGCGCTTGAGATAGATCTTCGCACCTCCAAACGCCTCCGTCAGGCGCGGGGCAAAATACAGCGGAGAGGGTCTTCCGACATAATGCTTCAGAAGTCCCCGGAATTCCAATTCAAAGGCCGGATCCGCCTGCGCCGCCCGATAAGCCTTTTCAACCTCAATCAGGGCTGGCATCAGAGTTTCCGCAACATAACGCCCGCCATAAACCCCGAAATGCCCGTTCGCATCCGGAACCGTGTTCACTTCCACGCGCTTCATGATTCACTCCTCAACGCTTCGTCCGCTTCCCGCGCCGCACGAATAAAGGCGGCCACTTTCTTGTAATCCTTCCGGCCCGGCACAAGCTCCACCCCGCTGGAAACATCCACGCCAAAGGGTCTGACACACCGAACCGCGTCCCCGACATTGTCGGGAGTCAGCCCGCCAGCCAGCATGACACGATGCCGGGCCGCAAACGCTCCCGCCACATCCCAATCGACCGTCATGCCACTTCCACCATAGGCACGTGAATCGGCATCCAATACAAATCGTTCCGCCACCCACTTCCGGGGATCAGGATTCCATTTCCCGCCCTGAAGCCGCAGCGCCCGCCACAGGATGACGCCAAGCTCATCATAGTCCCCGGGATCCTCATCCCCATGCAACTGAACCGCCGACAACCCGCACACCTCGGCCACTTCCTTCACCAGGATCGGGGCCTCATTCACAAAAACCCCCACCTTGCGAATCGTCTCGGGAAGCGCCTCCGTCAACCGGCTCAATTCCTTGACCGACACGCACCGGGGCGAATTCGAGTAAAGGACAAATCCCAGATAGTCCGCACCCGCTTCCATCGCCCATCGCGCATCGTCCAGGTTGGTCAAACCACATATTTTGATCGTCAGCATCACCTCACGCTCCACTCCTTACATCTCAGACCTTCCCCAACAGCCCCTTCAGTGCTTTTCCAGGAAAAGGCTCGCGCAGCAGGGATTCGCCCACCAGAAACCCGTCATACCCCACCACCTGCAACCCTGCGATATCCTCCGGGGTCCGGATGCCGCTTTCGGCAATGCACAACCGGTCCTCCGGAATCGCCTTGGGGAGTTCATAAGCCACATCAAGGTCAGTCCGCAAGGTCTTCAGGTCACGACTGTTCACCCCGATGATGGCCTGCTCACAGGATAGCGCCACTCCCAATTCTTCCCGGGTATGAACCTCGACAATCACCTCAAGATTCAATTCGATGGCCTCGCGGTACAAGACCTCGCAATGACCGGGCTCGAGTGCGGCAACAATCAGCAGCACCACGTCGGCGCCCCATGCCGCCGCCTCCAACAACTGGTAGGTTTCCCCGATGAAATCCTTGCGCAACACGGGCACATTCACGACTTTCCGAACCCGCCGGAGATCATCCAGAGAACCGAGAAAATGATGCGGCTCGGTCAGCACCGAAATTCCAACCGCACCGGCGGACACATACGCCTGGGCAATGGCAGTGGGGTCATAGACCTGCCGAAGCTCCCCGGCGGAGGGACTGGCCTTCTTCACCTCGGCAATAATCCGGGGCCCCGTCCCCGCACGAAGCCGGTCAACCAGGCTATAGTAGTTGGTTCGCTTTTCAGCCTCCCAGAGCAACTCATTGACCGACACCTGGCGCTTCGAAACCGCCACATCTTTTTTCCGCTCCCCCATGATCCGGGTCAGAATATTTTCATCATGACGCATGATTGTCCTTTATCGATCTATTCCTGAACCCTGAACCCTCTATTCTTATCCTCACCGCCGTGTGGCGGTGACCAACCCTTCCAGAGCCTTGAGGGCGTTCCCGTTATCAAGGGCCTGACCGGCCAATTTAAACCCCTCCTCAAAATCCACCGCCTTGCCCCCGGCGATCAACCCGGCCGCCGCATTCAGGCAGACAATATCCCGTCGCGGCCCGGACTCACCTTCCAGGATCGCCCGCGTGATTTTGGCGTTTACGGCGGGATCCCCGCCAGCCAGCGCCGCCAATCCGGAATAATCCTCAATCACCGACAGCGGGTCAAAGTTGTAGGTGCGGATTGATCCGTCCCGCAATTCGCTGATCCGGGTCGTTCCGGTGATGGTAATCTCATCCATCCCATCCTGGCCATGAACCACGAACACACGCCGACTGCCCAACCGCTTGAGAACCTCCGCAAACATCTCGGTCAATTCCGGAGCAAACACCCCCAGCACCTGGCATTTGGCCCCAGCCGGATTGGCCAGCGGTCCCAGCAGGTTGAAAATCGTCCGGAATCCAAGTTCCTTGCGCGGCCCCATGGCATGCTTCATCGCCGGATGCAATTTGGGCGCGAACAGGAACCCGATTCCGACCTCGTGAATGCAGTCCTCCATGATATCCGGGGGCACCTCCAGGTTCACGCCCAGTTCCGCAAGAACATCCGCCGAGCCACACTTACTGGTAATCGAGCGGTTGCCATGCTTGGCCACCGGCACCCCCGCCCCGGCCACAACAAAGGCCGCCGTGGTGGAAATGTTAAAAGTCCCCAGCGAATCCCCACCTGTTCCGCAGGTATCCACAACCGGCTTGCCCCGCGGATCCACAAACACCGCATGCCGGCGCATCGACCGGCTTGCTCCGGCCAGCTCCTCGATGGTTTCCCCCTTGATCCGCAAAGCGGCCAGAAATGCGCCCAACTGGGCCGGAGTCGCCTCCCCGTTCATAATCAGGTCAAACGCCTCCCCCGCCTCGGCCTCGCTGAGATTCTGCCGATTGATCAGTTTTTGGAGGGTTGATTTCATTTTCCTTCTGACTCCTGACTTCTGACTCCTGACTTCTGAGAGACAATCTCCAGGAAATTCCTGAGCAGTTTCTTGCCCGACGGTGTGAGAACCGATTCCGGATGAAATTGGACACCAAAGGTCGCCTGGGACACATGATGCATCCCCATGATTTCGTCATCCTCGCTGAACGCATCCGCCACCAGTTCCGGGGGCAGTGTTTCCTTCAGTACGGCCAGCGAATGATAACGGCCCGCCGGGAACGGATTCCCCATTCCCTTGTAAAGGCCCTGCCCGTCATGCCGGACCTGTGACACCTTGCCGTGCATGATGCGCTTGGCGTTCGATACGGAGGCTCCGAAGGCCACTCCCAGCGACTGGTGGCCCAGACACACCCCCAACACCGGAATCCGGCCGGTCATCCGCCGGATCAGGGCCACAGAGATGCCCGCCTCATTCGGCGTACAGGGCCCCGGCGAAATCACCACTGCCTCCGGAGTCATCGCCTCCACCGCCTCCACGGTGATGGCATCATTCCGAAATACCCGGATATCCGCCCCAAGGGAGGCCATCATCTGAACCAAGTTGTAGGTGAACGAATCGTAATTATCGATGAGCACAATCATGCGACTTCTCCACTCAGTTCGAGAGCCCTGGCTGCCAATTGAACAGCCTTCTGCATCCCGCGCGCCTTGTGGCACGTTTCCTCAAATTCCTTTTCCGGATCGGAATCATACACCACTCCGGCACCGGCCTGAACCGACACCACCCCGCCCCCAACCTCCATCGTGCGGATCGTGATGGCCAGATCCATGTTGCCATCATACCCCACATACCCGACCGCTCCGCCATACACCCCGCGCGGTTCCGGCTCCAGTTCATGAATGATCTGCATGGCCCGGATCTTCGGGGCTCCCGACAGGGTCCCCGCCGGAAAGGTGGCGCGAATCACATCAAAAGCATCAAATTCCCGGCGCAGCACGCCCTGCACATGCGACACCAGGTGCATCACATGACTGTAGCGTTCAATCATCATGTAATCGGTGACCTGTACGCTACCCATCTCGGCAATCCGCCCGATGTCGTTCCGACCCAGATCCACGAGCATCACATGCTCGGCCCTTTCCTTTTCGTCCGACAGCAATTCATCCGCCAGCAGGCGATCCGAGGCATCATCCGCCCCTCGAGGTCGGGTTCCGGCAATCGGCCGCAACTCCACCCGGTTGCCCGTCAGTCGGACCATGACTTCCGGCGACGACCCCACGAGCGTCTGGCCTCCCATCTTGAGAAAAAAGGTATAGGGCGAGGGATTCAACAACCGTAACGCGCGATAGAGATACAGCGGCGGAATTTCCGCCTTGGCGCTGAACCGCTGGCTCAACACCACCTGGATGATGTCACCCGCGTAAATATACTCCTTCGCTTTTTTCACCATGCCGCAGAATTCCTCCCGCGTCATGTTGGATTCGAAGCGCACCTCACCGCCACCCGCGTAGGACGGGGGCTCCACCGGCTGGTTCAGGGTGTGCTCAATGCCCTCGATTTCCGAAACCGCGCGACGATAAGCCGCTTCCGGGGAGGTGGATTCGGAGGGGCGCGTGCAAACCACGATCTTGATGGTGTGCCGGATATTGTCGAACACAATCATCCGGTCGGCCTGCACAAAACGGCTACGTAGGCGAAGCCCCGACCGGCCGGGTTTCGGCTCGGGCATACGCTCAAACTCACGCATGGCTTCATACCCGATAAAGCCGACCACTCCCCCGATAAACCGCGGCAATCCGGGGACCGGAGCGACCCGTACCCCCTTGAAAACCCGGCGGATCTCCTCCAGCCCCGCGCCGGCTTTCCGGTGATCCACTTCCAGGAAAGGCCGGGGATCAACGCCGACAAAGGAATACCGGCCCCACTTCTCCCCGCCCTCCATACTTTCCAGGAGAAAGGCATTCTCCCGGCTCATGAATCGCTGCAGGACAGAAACGGGCGTTTCCATATCTGCCAGCACTTCCTTGACCACCGGCACGATATCGTAATCCCGCGCCAGCCCGACATACGTTGTTTCATTGGGGTACATGATGTTTCTATGTATAGAAACAACGGCCGGAATAGTCAATAGAAAAAATGCGCCTAAAGCTTGGCGACCGCTTCGCCCAACTGCATGGCGTCCCACACGGCACGTTTGTGCCGTTCGGCGGCATCCTTGAAGAAGAGAGGGTTCTGCCCCTGCGACCAGGCCACTTCAACATCCGTAATCCCGACAAACCCGAAGGCGGCCCGGAGCCCGTTGCGAATCCCGTCACGGTTGTCCCCCGCCTCATAGGGTCCGCCCGACGACACCAGCGCCACCACCTTCCGGATGTGATGCAATCCCTTGACCCCGTTCGTGCCAATCGTGAAGGTGACATTCGGCATCAGGACCTGATCCAGCCAGGCCTTCAGGATCGCCGGCATGCCAAAGTTCCACAAGGGGGTCGTGATCACGAGAACATCCGTCTGGTTGAACAGTTCGCATTGCTTCTTGGCGTATTGCGCGGCGGCCTTTTCCTTTTCCGTTGCCTTGTAGGTAGCGTCGAATACCGGATACCAGAAATGCCGGTAGGTTGCGTAGTCATAGAAGGGAGGCGGATTGGCGTACAAATCCAATTCCGTCACCTGACTCCCGGGTTGTTTCGCTTTCAAAGCCACAAAAAACGCCTCAGCCAACTGTTTAGAATGGGATTCAGCAACCGGTTTGGGATTGGCAATCACATGCAGAACATTCATCGTTATTCCTCCTTATTTATTGAGCCAGACTCACCCGTCCCGGAAACGCCGCGGACAGGACATTCGCGAGATCCTGCCGGAAGGTCTTGAAGTAATCCTGATACATGACAGAAGGCGTCATCGGCAGGGCAAAAACCTTGAGGCAGTTGATTTCACGCTTCGCATAAAACCCAATCTCATAGTCACCGTTCGGCCTATAGTAACGGATAATACCGGCCTGACCGGCCTTGAACTTGGCCATCTTGCAACGGAGAGCCACCGCATCCAGCGTCGCACAAAGCTTATCCCGATCTGCCTCGGAAATCTCACTCGCCCCGGCGGCCGGCGAAATCAGGAAATAGCTGACGGGTTTCTTTTCCGCGCAGGAGGCGCAGGCAAGCAGTCCCCCGACCATCAGCAGCCCCAGAAGAACAGTCTTTAAATACCGCATAAAAAACCTCCCTGACTCCCGATAGTCTATCCGCAAAATATACCTGGTCAATATTATAGCGGGCGCCTCTCAGCATTATTCGTCACGACGCCTACCCCCTTGAAATTAATTGCGTGCTTAGTCTTCCTCGAGGCCCGATCAGGCGTCAGGCCATAGCGATGATCTCAAGATGTGCCTTCGGATTCAGAAACTTTAACAATTACAGACTGCGAGTTAGAGTGATGTGTGCCTAGGTAAAACAGCGGGTGCCCCCGTTAAAGTCCGAGAGCCGAGCGAAGGTTGGTGGTGGGATAAGGATTCGAACCTTAGAAGGCATAGCCAGCAGATTTACAGTCTGCCCCGTTTGACCACTCCGGAATCCCACCGTACTCTCATTCGCCCGCCGGAATTCAGAGGCCCGCGATGCGGTTCTGACTCCAACAAGGCCGCGTATAATGGCGTCTGAAGATTCTCCTAGCAAGATAAAAAACCGACAAAATCATTCCGCCCCCCCTTGAAGCGCACTCCGCTTTCTGTCATCATTAAGGTTTTGGAAATGAGTTGATGAATGACAGAACTGGCACACGATAATCTCGACTGGCTCTCGGATCTTAACCCCCAGCAGCAAAAGGCCGTTGTCCATGGTGATGGCCCCCTTCTGGTCGTCGCCGGTGCCGGAAGTGGAAAGACAAAGACCCTCGCCTACCGCGTCGCCTACCTGATCGCAAAGGGAACCCCTCCCGAGCGGATTTTGCTCATGACCTTCACCCGGCGAGCCTCCGAGGAAATGCTCAAACGCGCGGCAGGGGCCTCCACATGCGGCGCCCATATGACCGGCAGCGTCTGGGGCGGAACCTTCCATTCCATGGCCAACCGGATCCTCCGCATGTACTCCCAGCAGTCCGGCCTTCCTTCCGATTTTACGGTGATGGATGAGGGGGACTCGGCTGACCTGATGAATGTGGTCCGCCATGAACTCAACCTCGGCCGCAACGATAAACGCTTCCCCCGGAAAAGCACCTGCCTGGGAATCTACTCCCGTTGCGTCAACGGCTGCGAAATGATGGAGCCCGTGCTCACCAAGCACTACCCCTGGTGCCTGGAATACAAGGAGCAGCTCAAGGCCCTCTTCTCCCAGTATGTGATCCGGAAACAGCAGCGCGGCGTGCTCGACTACGATGACCTCCTGCTCTACTGGCTCCAACTCCTCAGTAGCGACGCCATGGCGCGGGAAATCGGTGGCCGTTTCGACCATGTCCTGGTGGACGAGTACCAGGACACCAATACCGTTCAGGCGGACATCCTCCGCGGACTGCGCCGGTTCAATTCCAATATCACGGTGGTCGGTGATGATGCCCAGAGCATCTACAGTTTCCGGGCGGCCAACGTACGAAATATCCTCGACTTCCCCCAACAATTCCCGGGCGCCACGGTGATCACGCTGGAACAGAATTACCGCTCCGTTGAGCCCATCCTCGAAACCACAAACCGTCTGATCAGCCAGGCCCGGGAACGGTTCACCAAAGACCTATGGTCCGCCCGCCGCGAGGGCCAGCGCCCCGTGATCGTCACCTGCCGCGACGAAGCCACGCAGGACCAGTTTGTCGTCGCAAAAATCCTGGAACACTACGAACAGGGCATTCCCCTCCACAAGCAGGCGGTGCTGTTCCGGGCCGGGCATCTTTCGGACTCCCTTGAAATCGAGTTGACCCGTCGGAATATTTCCTACCACAAATACGGCGGGCTGCGATTCCTTGAGGCGGCCCATGTCAAGGATCTGATCAGCTTCCTCCGGGTCACCGAGAATCCGTCCGACGAAATTGCCTGGTTCCGGATCCTCCAGATGATCGAGGGAATCGGCCCCGCCACGGCTGCGAAAATTATCACCCATGTTACCAAGTCGCACGATCCGCGCGCCCTCAAGACGTTCGCCCCGCCCGCCGCCGCCAAGGCTAACTGGACGGAACTCGGCCAGTTGATGGATGACCTCGTAACCGCCGGTGAGGGAAACCCCGCAGCCCAGGTGCAGCGTATCCGATCCTTCTATGATGACATCATGGCTCAGCGTTATGAAAATGCCCAGGCGCGCCGCCGGGACCTGGAGCACATCGAGCAGGTGGCTTCAGGCTACAAATCGCGCCGCCAGTTGCTGACGGATCTGACGCTTGACCCGCCCAATTCGACCAGCGATATCGCCGCCAATCCCCTCAAGGATGAGGATTGGCTGGTGCTCTCCACCATTCATTCGGCCAAGGGCTGCGAATGGGATGTCGTGTATGTCATCCACGCCTCGGATGGCTGTCTGCCTTCCGACATGGCAACCGACAACGATAAGCAGATCGAAGAAGAGTTGCGACTGGCCTATGTGGCCATGACCCGGGCCCGGAATTTTCTCTATGTCACCTGGCCGCTCCGCTACTACCACCGCTGGGGCAGTTACACCGACAAGCATGTCTACTCCCAGATTTCGCGATTTCTCAACGACGATGTTCGTGCATCCTGTGAACTGGCATCCTTCGGCACCAGTGGATATCCCGATGACCGGTCCCCCATGGACGATGACATCGTTGGGCGCGTCCGAAACCAGATTAATTCCATGTGGGACTGACCGCTTGCGGATCGAAACTCAGAACTGATCCATGACTTCCCCAAACGAACGGCAGGTCAAAGTGGGCTTTTCGTTGCCGGGTTCGCCATAGCCATAGGTCACAAAGAGGCTCCGGACACCTGCCCTTCGGGCGGATTCCAGATCGGTATAATTGTCGCCCACCACCCAGGTGTCGTCAGCCGGCATCCCGGCGGTAGCCATGACATCAAGAATCATGTCAGGCTCCGGTTTCAAAACGGGAAATCGGCCGCCCGCCAGAACACTGACAAACAGGTTCCTGATCCCGAAATGCTCCAGGATCAGGTCACAGGCCTCCGCCGGCTTGTTGGTTGCCACGGCCAGAATGTGCCCCTGGTCTCGCAACCGGCGCAATCCCTCGGCGACACCGGGATAGAGGGTTGTCTCGTCAACAATATGGGCACGATAAATCGGGGCCTGAATGCGCAGGGCGTCATCCACATTAATCGTTGTCCCCTGCAATGCCCGCGACACCAGAAGGCGAACCCCGTTGCCCACATACCCGGTAATCGTCGCCACGTCCAGTGGCGGAAGGCCGAAATGGCGCCGCATTTCATTCACCGCCGCAGCCAGATCCCGCGCCGAGTCAATCAGGGTTCCATCCAAATCAAAGATGATCAGCTTGGGCTTTTTTTTCATCCGCGCCTTAATCTGGCGATGTGATCCTCAATGAGGTGAACATGACGCATTTCCTCATCACAAAGCTCCTCCGCCAGAAGGCGGACCGATTCTACTTTGGCATGCTCCCTGACCGCCGCATAGAAATCATGCGCTGCGTGCTCCTTCTTCAGGGCCGCTTCAAGGATCTCCATGGGCGTTCCATTTTTCGCGATTGAATTCATCGTCCCCCCTTAAAAACCACGCATTCCAAGCCCGGCTAAAAAGACACCCAGCGCCAAACCAAAAGCCCCTGTCCACCGACAAGCCGTCGTGGTTCCACAACAGAGTTGTACCGCCTGACGGAACCGGTACGGCGACAACATCAGGATCATCCCGGCCACAACCCAGACATACGCCATGACGGCGGGCACCACGGTCCAAGTGGAATCACAGAGCCGCTGGGCTTCCAGAAGCGGACTGGCGGACAACATCAGCAACCCACCCAAGGCCCGGGGCGCCAGAAGTTCATTCATAAAAACCATGACCAGTCCGTACACCACCGGCCCCAGAACCCAGAGCCACGACTTATAGGCATCCACTCCGCCCAGAGGCATATCATTGATTTCAAAGGCCGCCCAGACCACTGCCACGGCGGCCAGGATCCCGCCCACCCCGATATTTCGAGGAAAAACAAGGAGTCCCTTTTGCGCCCATTGAGGCGCCACCAGAAAAGGCAGATAAATCAAAACGGAAACAATTCCGGTCACTATGCATAAGTCCGAAAGCGATATCATGAATTCATTGTTCCTCTCAGTGTTCCATACATGACCTGCGGCCCCACCCGCTCAATCAGGACCTGGACTATATCACCCGCCTGGACGGTTTCGCGAGGATCAAAAATAACGATCTTGTTTGTGCTCGAGCGACCCGCCCAGCGTTCCTTGTTCCGGAGACTTGGCCCTTCCACAAGCACTTCAACCTTCCGCCCCACGCAAGCCTGATTCAGTTCTGAGCCCCGCCGATCCTGATCCACAAGAAGCACTTGATTCCGGCGCATCTTCTCCGCATCCGCCACATCATCCGCCCACGACGCAGCGGGCGTCCCTTCCCGCGGGGAATACTTGAAAATATAGGCATTATCAAATTTCGCCTCATCCATCAGGCGCCGGGTCGCCTCGAAATCCGCCTCCGTTTCCCTAGGGAACCCGACAATGATATCCGTGGTCAAGGCCAGAGACGGAACGGCATCCCGCAACCGTTTCACCGCCGCCCGATACTCATCCGCCGTGTACCCGCGACGCATCCGCCCGAGGACCGCATCCGCCCCCGACTGCATGGGCAGATGCAAATGATCGCATACTCCCGGAATTTCAGCCATGGCCCGCGCCAATTCGGCGGAGCACCCGGAGGGGTGCCCTGATGTAAACCGGATTCTTCTCACCCCGGGCACGGCGCTCACCGCCTCCAACAACCGGGGAAGCGGCTCGGCAAACCCGCGAGGCGAGACAGTCCCCTCGGTCCACACGGGATTTTTCCGACCGTACGACATCACGCTCTGCCCCAGCAGGGTGATTTCGCGGCACCCTTGTTCCGCCAGTGACCGCACCTCACGCAGAACATTTTCAGCGGGCCGGCTCCATTCCCGACCCCTGACCTCCGGAACAATGCAATAGGCGCATCGCCGGTCACAGCCCAGCAGGATGTTGACAAACGCCGACAACGATCCTCCCAGATGACCGGCCAGGGACTCCGTCTCAGGCTCCTCATCCCCCGTATCCACAATCGGCCCCCGCCCCGCACAGGCCGCATCAATCACCGCAGGCAAGGTGCTCAACCGATGGGTTCCCACGGCAAAATCAAGCCCTTTGACCTGCTTGAAAATCCCCTTCCCCAAACGCTGTGCCATACACCCGACCGCCCCCACAACACGCCCCGGACGCATGACTTTCCCCGCCACCACAAGCCGGAGCTTGCCCAGCGCCTTATCCTCCGCTTTGCCCCGCACACTGCAGGTATTCACAAGGATCACATCCGCCTCAGTCTCGGCGTCAAGCAACCGGTATCCATGCCGAACCAGAAGGGCGCCGATGGCCTCGCTATCGCGCACATTCATCTGGCAGCCATAGGTCCTGATGTGGACTTTCCGCCCGTCCTCTTTATGCTCCGATGTCATTCGCCCCCTATCGGGAATCCACCCGTCTCCACTGGGGCGACTCAAGAGTGCCACCCAATTTGAATTCAATCTTTGTCCCGGCCGGAAACAATGACGCCATGGCCAGACCCAGCATTCCCGGCTTTCGGGCAAGGTGTGCCTCAACCGTAAAATCCAATGTCCCGTCAAGTCCGCAGCTTCCCTGTGCCGAAAGGGTCACCCAGCCGTAATCCATCTGGATATCCCGGCTTTCGACCCGTCCTTTGGAAAGCTGGAATGAAAACTTCAACTCCACCGGCGTATCTCCGGAATCCACACCAGGAGCGAATCGCTTGAGGCCTGCGGTCAATCCCGCAAAAAGGGGAAGCCTGAAAATTCTGGCGTTGCGCACGGCGAACCGGCCCTGCGCCGAAAGCGGGACGGCTCCCGAATTCCCGCTTAGGGCCACCCACTCGATGTTGCCGTAAAGCTTGCCTGCGGTTCTCCAGGCCTGGTTGGTTGAGATGAGCTTAATCAATTCATCCACATCCACATGAATAATCTCGACCCTGGCCCGGGTAACCCGATTGGATCCGGCCGAAGCCGGCTCCACCAACACTGAACCGAAAAATGATCCACCCCCAATTTTTGCGCGGATATCAGAAAACTGGTTTGTCTGTCCACGCCCCAGAAATCGGAAGGCATAATCAGAGGCCCGCACCGATTCAAAGCCCACTCGCTTTCCCTCCACCGTCGCCTCAAGGCAGGATCGATCCGGGACGATGGTATTGACCTCCCCCTTCGCCACAATCGCGGATCCACCCTCAAACTGCCAGGACTCCAGAGCTTGCTCCCTGACGCCAGCCAACCGGAGAACAGACGCCATATCGATCGCCGAAATCACCTCGAATGTGGTATCTTGGGACGCAAAATTAAATTCAGTTTTACCCTCCGCCTTCCGTCCGCCGACCACGATCAGGAAGGAATCCAGTTTGAGCCGGCTGGTTCCGCTCCCGTAGATATAGTCACCGCTGATATTGGCAAACCCGATTCCGGCACCGCGATACGCATACTGCGAGGCCTGCATGCGTCCTGACACTTTCACGCCATATGGTTTTCTTAAGTCCGTCTCGAACACCAGATCAAACCGGGGCGGGGCGACCGGAAAGGAGAAGCGTTCCAAGACGGAAAGGGAATCGGGATAAATCCGTTTAAAAACGGGGGTCAACGCATGGGGATCAAATGAGGTAACCAGGCGTCCTGTCGCTTTTTCAAGAGGTGTCCAGGCCAGTGTTCCTTCAACGGTTCCGCTCTGGAGGTCGCGACCAACCCGGCCAGACAAACGGGAAAGCCGGTATTCCCCCTTATCCACCTGAACTCCGGCTTTCAACTCTTCTACCCACACCCCCAGAACATCAAAGTCATTCAGCGTTACATCCAAATCCATCTGGACAACAGCCCTGCCCACGCCTTTCGAAGAGGAAAGCGTGGATTCCGTCGCCAGACTCCCACCCCGCCCGGCTCCATCGCGGGAACCCCAGAGAGGACGGATGACACCCCCCCGCGCCCTCACTTCCTTGACCCGGCTCCCGCCTGCCATGCGTGCCTCAAAAAGGTGAAACAAAACCTGTAGACTCCTCGTTTCAAGAAGCGGAGGACCCGTAATACCCTTGCGATAGACCATCACCTCTGAAGCCTTGATCCCTCCTCGCAAATCCAGTCGCACATGATTTGCCGTGATGAAATAGTCTCCCTCATTGACCGTTTCCAGGATCCATCGTGTCAGGAATCCGGGAACCCCGAGCCAGGCAAGCCCCAAAACAAAAGCCACGCCAATACCCAAAACAAAGGGAATGCTGGGGAAGAACCATCCAGACCACTTCCGATTTGAAATTGAGGAAAACACTGACATGGACAAAACTTCTTAGGGCGAGGTGACAAGAGGGCGAATCAGGGCCTCTGTCGCCTCTTTTTTCAGAACAAAAATCACATCCTGCCCTTGGATCATGGAATAGACACCCTCCCGGCCATCTCCGCCACCGATGAGCACCGTCTTCTGAATGCCGCCTGATCCGCTCAGCCCGAATGTCACCCGGATGGTGGGTTCATCCAATTTAAAGGACGCCAGGTTGGTGGGGGCCAGAGTTTCAATCCGGTCCGCCAGAAGGTTGGAAGCCATCGCCAGCAACGCCGGGATCGCCCCCTCAACAACCTGTCCCCCGGGGGGCGAATCAACCGTCCAACCGCCATCCAGGCCGCTTGTCACCGTCTCTTCGCGCCCTTCCCGGGTCAGCGTGATCCGGCGCACTTGCTGGGGACTCAAGTCCAGCATCAGACTATCCATGTACGCCAAGGGGTCAGCAAAGACAGGGCGATCGGCCAATCGGCGCCACACTTTCGCCAAATCATCCGACGGCACTTTATAAATCGCTCCAGCCTCCTCGCTGTATACCAAACTGTGGGAAGCCCCTGCCCCAGGCCAGGACAGGCGGTAGGTCCACTCCCCTGAAACGGGTGACAGGGAAACCGTTTTGTTCGTGCCCGCAGGCACGGGTGTCTGGATAGCCACCGTCAGACGACAAGACATCGCCTCCGCTTCAGACGGAAGGGCCTTCATGGCAATTCCGTTCCGAATCTCCTCACCCTGCAAACCGCCGACCGCCTTCAGCAATGCGCCCACCGCGCGCGCATTGGCTGGAAACCTCAGGGGGTCTGTGATCATCCACCCTCCGGACGCCGTCTTCTCCATCACCACCTTCGAATCGTCATCACGCAACATCAGGAACGACAGAGCGGACGGATCGGCATCACATACCCTTCGATCCCGTAGCGAGCTGGCAGGGATAGCCTGAAGGGACAAAATTTCCTTACTCACAAGCCCCATCGCGGACATATCACTGATTCGGGCATACAGCCATTCTGGATTATCCTGCAGGGCCTTCCCCACCGTCACAACCAGCGGCTCACGCCGCCCCTCCATCCATACGGATACCTGTAAAGAAGCCTCATCAACACCGAGCCCATACGAAACGGAATCGGGCAGAGAGCCCCCCCCGGCCGCTCCTCCCATTTTCAATGACTCGAGAATCCGCCACAACCGCTCCACTCGAGCCCCATCGGCACGGGCATCAAAAGGCTGCTGGATCCGCCACACGCCGTCTTTCAACGCCAGCTTAAAAAAACCACCCGCGTGTTTCACTTCAATCCGAACCGCCTGCTTGATGGAGGACGGGAATACCGCCTGATCCCGAAATCCATCCGGATCCACAGGCAGGATATCCGACACGGCCATCGTGGCTCCAATGACATCCTCCTCGTCGTTGAGACTCAAATACACCAAATTTCCGAGCGGCGCATCATCGCCCAGTAAAATCTCATCGGAATGCGAATCGGTTCCTACAACCAGGCGCGCACGGGGCGGCTCCAATCCAAAACTGGCACGAGAAAGGCCCCGTTTCGCGCGCCGAACGGGATCGACAACTTCCTGCTTCCGGATTTTGACAAGGGCCTCCATCAGGCGGCTGATCCGGGCGGCATCCGCTCTGGCTTCCATCGGCCGTGTCAGGAACCACTCCCCGTCACGCCGCACACACTCAACCCGATTGGTTCCGGTCGTGAGCGATAACCGGGTAATCCCCTCGGGGCTAAGGTGAAGCAACGCGCTGTTCAAGGGTAGAGACCGAACTCCGGAATCGGTGTTTCGCTCAAACACAATCATAAACAGGCCGGTCAAAACAACCATACCCAGCAGCCAAAGGGTGGGTTTCCAACTCATACTCTGGGACTCCCCTTCCGACCCATGCCTCCCTGCACCCGTCTATCCCGCCGAGCCATCGCCACAAAGAAAGCCAACCCGACCAAGGCAAAGGGCACGGCAACAACAATCAATAAAAAGGTCACGATCCGGCCCCGGGCCTCAATCTGAAGGGTGTATAAACCGATTTCGCCTGAGAGAGCCACCTCGGGCTCATTCCTCTCCAAGAGCCAATCCAGCGCATTGATAAAAAACATTTCATTCGCGCCCGTCAGGCAACGGTTTTCCACAAACTGGGAATCGCCCACCACCACCATGCGCACCGGCTTGATATCCATGGTAAGCGCAGAGGCCACGCCTTTTTCGACACACACAGCCAAGGGGACGGGACCTCGCCGGTCGTAGCCCTCGTTGAACTGGGCCGGATTTTGATTGAAGTCAACTTCCGCCCAGCTTTTCGCCGCACTCTCGGCCAAGGCCGCCACGCGGGGCTTGTCGGCCTGATCGTTGACATACCGGCCGGATCCATTCCCGGCCAACGGTTCGACTGAACGGGGCAGGACAAAGGTGGAAACTAATCCATCCAACGGATCGGTAATCGGATGCTTTCCATAACGAATCACCGGTACCTCGCCCAGTCCCACCGCCGCCGACCGATCACGACTGCCGGGCAGGAGCGATGTCGTTTGTGAATCCAAAATCCGATCCTGTCCAAGCCGGATGCCCCACTCCTCAAGAAACGACTCCAGACCGGTCGGTTGCCCAGAATCCAACAGCACCATCAGGCGCCCGCTCCGCGACAGGTAATCCCGGAGCTTGGCCACTTCCCAGGCCGCTAACCGCCGTGCCGGCCCCGCCACCACCAGAACTGCGCAGTCGTTGGTTATCGGCAACTGGCTTTCGAGCAGCAATGAACGAACTTCCGCATGCCGTTCCCGAATAATGCCGGCAATCTCTGAATACCCCCGGTACTCGGTGAAGTCCGCAATATCCCGCTCATCATGCCCTGTCAGAAAATACACCACGGGAGCCGATTCAACCGTCACCGCCCTGAGCGCCGAACGCAGTTCAGAATCCAGCGCGGCGGCGAATGTCGAACCGCGCCGTCCCTGGTGCCCCCCGTCCGCCGCCGTTCGCTCCAGGGCGCGAAGAGGAAGCACCCTGTAACGCGATCCGCAAGCGACAATCAGAACGCTGGATTCCCGGATTTTATAACGGCCGACCAGCTCCCGGGTTCGGGCGATCTCACTCCCCTGATCCACAATATCCACCTGCAGGGCGGAATGCACAAACCGGTATTTCTCGACCCTCCGGCGAGCGGTGGTTGCCAGCGAATCTCCTGCAGGCGCCAACAAAATCAGTCGGACCGGGATCTTGGTCGCATCAAGAATCCGGCTCGCTTCGCGTAATACCGGCGTAGCACCCAGTGTACTGACATCCATCCGGGCAGGATGCAACAGGGCCAGATAATTGACCATTCCCGCCAGAATTCCCGCGAACAGCAGAAAGACCGCGACATTCACTCCGCCTGAGACACGGCGATAACGCGCCAGTTGCAGAATCCTGATATTGACAAAAAAAAGCGCCCCAATAGCCGTGACATAGAAAACCAGGGGGCGACTATCCAACATCCCGGCGGAAAAACTGGCCACATGGGAAGCCACCGCCACCAGACCCGCCGAGCCGTCTGCCGCCGTCCCCCCGATCCAACTGCGGAGCGAGCCCCGGAACACCACCATGGCCCCGGTCAGGAAAGTGGCCACCATGGCCGCTGTCTGGCTTCGAAACACCTGGGACCAGAATAGTCCGCAGAGTGTGATCAGGCCGGACACCAAGGACAACAACAGGATCCCCGTCAACCACATGGCAAGATCCACTCCTTGCCAGGCCGGGTAGAGGGCTTTGAGAATCCACGGATACATGACGGCCGGGAAAACCAGCAGTTGAATCAGACAAAAACCCGCCATCGCCTTGGCGAGGACAATTTCGATCTCACTCACCGGCGCGGTCAGTAAAAGCTCCAGAGTCCCGCGTTCCTGTTCGTCCCCCAGCAATTTCACAGAAACCGCCGAGGCCACCACTAAAAAAGCCATCCAGAACAACATCCCGCTAAAAGTGATTTCCGAAGTCAACAGTCCCTTCCCCGCCATGGTCACGGCGAAGACCCAGAAGGCCAGCCCGGAAACCACCAGAAAAATGGCACCCATAAGCAGAAAAGAGGGGGATGCCAACCGGAATCGCATTTCCTGGCGCCAAAGAATACGAGTGGCCATCATACCGCCCCGCCTTCCTGAACCACAGCCTTGACGGCTTCCGCCAGGGTCGTCACGCCCCGGTTCCGGATAAGTTGTGCCGGGGTATCAAAGGCCACCAGTGAACCGCGATTCAGAATCATCACGCGGGAAGCAAGCGCTTCGGCTTCCGCCATATCATGAGTTGAAAACACCACGGTCCGTTCCCCCTTGAGGGATCCAAACGAAGCGCGAATCCGATCGCCGTTGAGCGGATCCAAACCCAGCGTCGGTTCATCAAGCAGGATAATTTCAGGCTCCCCGGCCAGACAATCGGCCAGCAAAACCCGACGGACTTCCCCTTTGGAGAGGTTCCCCATCAAAGCCCGTTCCAGTCCGGCCAGCCCGCACCGTCCGATCAATTCCCGCAACCGCTTGGCGCGGGTGCGCCCGGATAATCCACGAAGTCGGGCCCGGAAGCCCAGATACTCCATCACCCGCAACTCGGGATAGATGGGGTCTTTTTCGGGAAGATACCCCGTCATCCGGCGGACACGCAATGAGTCGGCTACCACATCCACCCCGCCGAGCAGGACCGTTCCCGCCGTGGGAGCCATGTAGGTACTGAGCACCCTGAGCAAGGTTGTTTTGCCGGCTCCGCTCGGCCCGATCAGCCCGATCAGCTCCCCCCGCTCAACGCGAAAGGAAAGATCGCTCAAGGCCGTCACACGGCCAAACTGCTGTCTCAAATGGCTAACCTCGATCATGGCTCACAATCCTACCGGAAAATATGCAAAAAGGCATCATTATGACGCACTGAAAGCTCCCGTCAAGATCGAGCTTGCCAACCTCCCGAAGATTTTTCAGAACTATCTTTTATTTGCCGCTATTCCGCACTATTCTTCGCGCATGGAACTTCGCATCATGCTGGCGGACGATCATAAAATTGTCCGGGAAAGCTTCAGGGCCTTACTGGAGGCCGAGACCCAATTTCAGGTTGTCGCCGATGTCGGGGATGGCGAAGAGGCGGTCGCCACCGCCTTGAAGCTGAAGCCCGATATCATCGTCATGGACATGACCATGCCCAATCTGGACGGCACAGGCGCCACACAGCGCATTCTGGCCCAACTTCCCAAAACCCGGATCATCGCCTTGTCCATGCATTCCCATCACCAATTCGTCACCGGAATGCTCAACGCCGGTGCCGCCGGCTATATCCTCAAGACCTGCAAAGCCCGCGAACTGATCGCCGCCATCCGGATGGTGGCCGCCGGAAAAACCTATGTAAGCCCAGAAATCAAGCTCGCCTCCCCTCGCAAACCGATTATTGAAGACACCTCAACAAGTCCGCTCTCCTCTCTTTCCGACCGTGAACGGGAAGTACTTAAAATGATTGCCGACGGTTACGAAACCAGCGAAATCGCCACACGGCTCCAAATGGCCGAAAAAACCGTTGCCTCCCACCGGGAGCACATCATGAAGAAAATGGGAGTAGCGAACATTGCCGGCCTGACAAAAATCGCCATCAAGGAAGGTCTCTCCGTACTCTGAGGCCGCCCATCCTTCTTGACCCTGCTCCCTGATCTCCGTTATGGTTCGAACCATGACAACCATTCTCGAACGCATTGCCGCTTCTCCGCTTGTCTTTGACGGGGCCATGGGAACGGTCATCTATAATCGCGGGGTCTTCATCAACACCTGCTATGACGAACTCTGCCTGACCCGGCCGGATCTGGTATCGGCCATCCATCGGGAGTATGTCGAGGCGGGTACGGATGTCATCGAAACCAACACCTTCGGCGCAAACCGTATCAAACTCCGGCACCATGGATTGGCCGACCGGGTTGTTGCCATCAACCAGGCGGCGGTCAAGCTGGCCCGAAGCACGCTGGATCCCGATGTTCTGGTCTCCGGTTCCGTGGGCCCCTGCCTCAGTGTGTCCCAGAAATGGATGGCCGACAAGTCTGAGGAAATCGAAGCCGCCTTCGAAGAACAAATCCAAACACTGGCCGCCGCCGGGGTGGATCTGATTCAGCTCGAAACATTCGTTCATATCGAGGAACTTCAGCTGGCGGCCGCCATCGCCCACCGCACCGGAATCCCGGTACTGGCGTGTTTCTCGGTGCGGTCAGGGGAGGAAACGACCTTGGGAAGCCGCGTGGAGGCCTTCGCCACCACCCTGAATTCCGATCCCAACGTGGATCTGATCGGCATCAACTGCGGGGTCGGGCCTGCCCAGATTTATGAAGCGGCGGAACATAGTCTCCCCCTGCTTTCCAAACCGCTTGTCTGTCTGCCCAATGCCGGGCTTCCGCGCGATGTGGACGGACGGATGATCTATCTCTCCAGTCCTGAATACTTCACGGAATACGCGAAAAAGATCATTCAACTCGGAGCCCGGGGAATCGGCGGATGCTGCGGCACCACGCCAGAGCACATCCGCATGGCTGCCAAGGCCGTCAAGACGCTCAGTGGAGTGAAACGCCACAAGCGCATCGAGGTATTCCACCCCGAGAAGACTTCCGTATCCGTGCTTCCGGCACCTGAAAAATCACAGTTCGCCAATCGGCTCCTGTCGGGACAGAAGGTAACCTCTATCGAATTGCTCCCCCCCAAGGCCTGCGATGTCTCAGGCCTCATCGAGAAGGCAAGGCAATGCAAAGCCTGCGGAATTGATGTCATCAACATTCCCGACGGCCCCCGGGCCAGCGCCCGGGTATCGCCCCTGGTTGCCTCCATTGCCATTCTCCAACAGGCTGGCATTGAGCCCGTACTTCACTATTGCTGCCGGGATCGGAACCTGATCGGAATGCAGTCGGACCTTCTGGGCGCCCATGTGGCGGGAGTCCGGAACATCCTGATCATCACCGGAGATCCGCCCAAGCTGGGTGATTATCCCGATGTGACGGGTGTCTTCGATGTTGATTCCATCGGACTGACCCAGGTCGCCGCCAACCTGAATCACGGTCATGATATCGGAGGGAACGTCGTCAATCCCCCCACCGCACTCTTCCTCGGGGTCGGGGCCAATCCGACCGCCGTGTCACCAGACCAGGAATTCGAGCGGTATGCGGCCAAACTGGAAGCCGGCGCGGAATTCGCCATCACCCAGCCTGTTTTTGACCCGGAAACCCTGTTCCGGTTTCTGGACAGGATCGAGTCCCTGCCTCGACAAATCCCCGTCATCGCCGGCGTCTGGCCCCTGATCAGTTTCAAAAATGCGGAATTCATGAGGAACGAAGTTCCCGGCGTCACGATTCCCGATTCCGTGATGGAGCGAATGGCGCGGTGCAAAACCAAGGAGGAGGGCATCGAGGCGGGAATTGAGATCGCGAGGACGATCTGCGAGGCCATTTCGAATCGGATCGCCGGCTGGCAAGTCAGCGCCCCACTCGGCAAACTCGACATTGCCCTCCGGGTGCTTGGAAAATCCGCCCCGACCTGAAATGGCTTTAGTTTGACTCTCTTGAACCATCACGCTATACGAACGAGATTATGAAAACACTGACATCCAAACGCATTCTGGTTACCGGCGGCGCAGGCTTCCTCGGCTCACACCTTTGTGAACGGCTACTGGCACAGGGGCATGAAGTCATTTGCGCCGACAATTATTTCACCGGCTCCAAGGCCAACATCGCACACCTCCTCAAGCATCCCTACTTTGAGCTAATGCGTCATGATGTCACCTTCCCGCTTTATGTCGAGGTGGACGAAATCTACAACATGGCCTGCCCCGCCTCCCCCGTGCATTACCAGTACGACCCTGTGCAGACCACCAAAACCAGCGTGCATGGCGCCATTAACATGCTCGGCCTCGCCAAGCGGGTCCGCGCCAAGATCCTCCAGGCCTCTACCAGCGAAGTCTATGGCGACCCCAAAATCCATCCCCAGCGCGAAGACTATTGGGGCCATGTGAATCCCATCGGCATCCGTTCCTGTTACGATGAAGGCAAGCGCTGCGCTGAAACCCTGTTCTTTGATTATCACCGCCAGAACCAGGTGCGCATCAAGGTTGCCCGAATCTTCAACACCTACGGCCCGAGGATGCACCCCCATGACGGGCGCGTGGTTTCCAATTTCATTGTCCAGGCCCTGAACAATGAATCGATCACCATCTATGGCGACGGGAAGCAAACCCGTTCCTTCTGTTATGTGGACGACCTGGTTGGGGGCCTGATGAGCTTGATGAACAGCCCGGATGAGGTCACCGGCCCTATCAACATTGGCAACCCCGGCGAGTTCACCATGCTGGAGCTGGCCGAAAAAGTCATCGCTTTGTCGGGCTCGAAATCCAAGCTGGAGTTCAAGCCCCTTCCCGCCGACGACCCCAAGCAGCGCCAACCGGACATCACCCTGGCCAAGAAAATCCTAAGTTGGCAACCGACTATCAATCTGGAGGAAGGTTTGACCAAGACCATCGCCTACTTCAAGGCCCTGCTTCAGAAAAGCTGATGTGAAAAGCGGCCTCAAAAGCGGAACCGTTAAACTCAGTCCCGATCATGGCGACTGGCCGAAACGCTATCGCCAGGAAATGAGGCGTCTGCGAAAACTGACGGGAAACACCCGCTATACGCTTGAGCATATAGGCAGCACGGCCGTTCCAGGATTGGACTCCAAGCCAATCATTGACATGGCCATGCTGATCCCTTCTTTCACGAGACTACCGCTTTGGATCACGCGACTGGAAAAAGCAGGCTACCTCTACAAGGGTGAATATGGGCTTCCCGGGCGGCATTTTTTCGTGCGGGGCAATCCCGTGACCCATCATCTTCACCTGGTCATACCGGGCAGCGAGCACTGGACTCGCTGGTTACTATTCCGGGATTATCTGAGAGCGAACCCCATCGAGGCCCAGCGCTACGATGAAGCCAAACTGAAGCTGGCGCGGAAATATCCAACCAATCGCGACGCCTACACCCGGGCCAAAACCCCGGTCATCAACCGCCTGTTAATCCGCGCCGGGATCTGGCTTAAAACGGCAGACCGCTTCCCTTCCCCTCGCTGAAGTCTTCCGAGTCCACATCCGGCGGCGCCCCCTCATTGGCCGACTCGTCGCCACCTTGGCCGTTAGCCTCGCCCAGACGCCACGCTTGAAGCGTGTTGAAATACTTGACCGCGCCCTTCTGGTCCGTCCACTTGCGCCCACGCAGGTCAAATTCCACGGAGATATCCTGCCCCACACTGAACTTATCCAGCAAACCGCACTTATCCTGGACCAATTCGAACTTCACCAGTTCGGGATATTTTGGATTCTTAGCGAACTCGAGAACGAACTCGCGCTTCTGAAAGGATTCCTTGATCTTCACCGTTTCAAAAATCTCAACCAACTTGCCTGATACCTTCATGATGCTCCCTTAAGCGCTGATGGGTTGTAAAACTTGTATAAATCTAAACCAAGCCGCCGCAGAACAAAAGAAAATTCCCGAAATGGGATCATAGGGGTCATCTTCTCCACAAGATGCACTTCTAGCCTGTCCCTGGAATTCAGGGCAAGCTTGATCATAGCTGCGGCTAGGCGGGGGCTTGTTTTTACTCGAAAATCAAAACACGGAGCCGACCAACAGGGACGGCCAGCTACCCGTGGTATTATGATTCCGGGCGCACCTGAAGCCGCGACCAATTGAACCCCACCCACCTTGTCATAAGGAGCATCCAGCCCCGTGGGCGCCCCAATCGTAGTCCATGCTCCTTAGGACACGTGGGAAGCGGTTAGGGCTTGTCTAGGACTTCCCGGATTTTGGTGGAGAGGTCATACCGGGAGAAAGGTTTTTTGAGGAAGAAGGAGTTTTTATCGAGAATTCCCTCGGTTTCGATGACATTCTCGGAATAGGCCGATATGAAAAGGCATTTAAGAGTGGGGTAGAGTTGCTTCAGGATATTGGCCAGGTCCCGACCATTCATCTCGGGCATAATCACATCAGTCAGCAGAAGGTTGATTTTTCCGGCGTGTTCCCCGGCCAGTCGAAGGGCGTCCGTCGGGGCGCCTGCGGTCAGGACGGTATAGCCCTGTTTCTCAAGCATCACCATGGTTATTTTCATCATGGTGGGTTCGTCTTCAACCAGCAGGATGGTTTCGCTTCCGCGAGCAGCTGATGTTGTCACGCCAGGCACATCATTACGCGCGGCGTCTCCTTTGTGACGGGGAAGATAGATGTTGAAGGTCGAGCCATGCCCGGGCTCGCTATAGACGTTGATGAAGCCGTCGTTCTGCTTGACGATGCCATAGACGGTGGAAAGGCCGAGGCCGGTGCCCTTGCCCACGTCCTTGGTTGTGAAGAAGGGTTCAAAGATATGGGACTGTGTTTCCGGCGTCATGCCGCATCCGGTGTCGCTCGCGGCGAGAAGAACATAGTCGCCCGAGACGGCCTCCTCATTCCCAAGGCAGTAAGCCTCGTCGAGGATTTTGTTTCCCGTCTCAATAATCAACTTGCCGGTTCCGGTGATGGCGTCGCGAGCATTGACGCACAAGTTGGCCAGAATCTGGTCGATTTGCGAGTGATCCGCCTTGATCGACCACAGGTTTGCCGCAGGCTTCCAGACCACATCGATATTTTCACCGACAAGTCGCCGAATCATTTTCATCATGTCCGTCACGGTATCATTCAGGTCCAGTATTTTGGGCGAAATGATCTGCTTCCGGCCGAAGGCCAGAAGTTGCCGGGTGAGATCTGCGGAACGCTGAGCCGCCTTCTGGATTTCCTGGAGATCGTTAAAGAGCGGCTGGGATTTCTCCACCTGGTCCATGGCCATTTCGACATGGCCGAGGATCACACCCAGCATGTTATTGAAGTCGTGAGCCACACCACCGGCTAGCCTGCCGACCGATTCCATCTTCTGTGATTGTAGCAGTTGAGCCGACAGCTTCGCCCGATCCTCCTCCGCTCGCTTGCGCTCCGATCGATTTCGCATGGCCCGAATGCCAAACGCCAGGTCGGCCGCGAGTTTCTCCAGAAGTTTGATTTCGGTCTCACTGAAGGCGTCAATATTAGAGGAGTAGATCACAAGAACCCCCAACACGTCTTCGGTCTCGTCCTTCAAGGGGAGACAAATTCCCGATTGATACCCCCTCGCCAACAACGCAAGTGCCCAAGGTTTTAAAGCAGAGTCTGTTTCTAAGTTCTTGGAGGCGACGCTAACACCGGAGCGTATAGCCCGGCCAGCCGGCCCCTTCCCGAGCTCCGTATCCGCCCACGAAAAATGCGAAATCTTTAGATACCCCTCTTCGTGGCCGGCCCAAGCCATAGGTTGCACCGTCTTGGCCTCATCGTGCAGGGCATAACCTACCCACGCCATGCGGTGTCCAGCCTCCTCACAAATAATCCGGCAGATTTCTTGCAGCATCGTCGTTTCGTCGCGAGCCCGTATCAATGCCTGTTCGCAAAGGCTGATAGCGTGAAGCTCTCGATTCATCCGCTGTACGTCCTGTTCCACCCGTTTGCGGTCGGTAATGTCGATCAGAGTCCCGATAATCCCTATCCCCCGTTCAGTTTCCACGCGCTTTCCATATATTTCGACGTCTCGTACAGAGCCGTCCCTGCGCCTGGCTCGGACCTCGTACTGAATGGACTGGGCTTCACCGGTGATTCGGCGCCGGATGCTTTGGTCAACCATTACTTGGCAGTCTGGATGAGTGATGTCGCGCGGGGCCATGCCGATCATTTCGGTGACAGAGTAGCCGAAAACGGCGGCCATCGCGGGGTTGACGTAATCAAACTTGCCATCCTGCAGGAAGTAGACCCCAACTAGCGAGCTCTCGGAGAGGGCACGGAACTGCTCCTCGCTCTCACGCAGCGCCACCTCGGCCTGCCTTCGTGCTCTGATTTCCGCCTCGAGTTCCTTGGTGCGTTCCTGAACCAGTTCCTCCAGGTGATTTCGATGCAATTCCAGTTCTGCCGCCACCCGATTGCGCTCGGTGATGTCCAGCGTGGTGCCGATGTACCGGGCAAGCTTTCCTTTCTCATCAAGGTAAGGTTGCGCGCGATCGTAAACCCACCGCACACTGCCGTCCGGCCGCACGATCCGGTGTTCGAGTTCGTAGACCGAGCCACTTTGCATTGCCTTCGTGAAGGTCTCGTGCAGAAGGGTCGCATCGTCGGGATGAATGCATTCCCGGAGCATCTCGTCGTACGTCGGCGAAGGCCCGGCGGGGTCCAGGCCGTAGATGCGGTACTCTTCCTCCGACCACACCGTTGTCTGTATGGCGGCGACGTACTCGAAGCTGCCCACATGTGCGACCTTCTGGGCTTCTGCCAGGGGGTCACGCGTCCGTTCCATCGCCTTCACGGACTTAATGCGTTCAGTTGTTTCCTTAAGAATCACCAAGACCCCGCCCACGCTGCAGTCATCCTTCCGCACAGGGCTGTAACACAGGGTAAAGTAGGCGTCCTCAAGGCGACCGCTGCGGTTAATGGGAAAGAGTCTATCTTCGAACCAGATCGTCTCGCCGCGATCCATGACCGCCGCGAAAATCGGCTGATTGATATGCCAGACCTCGGGCCAGATTTCCCGCGTTGACCGGCCCAGCGCCGCTGGATGCTTGTTTCCACAGATCACGCGGCAGGCATCATTGTAGATCAGGATCAACTCCTGCCCCCATAGCAAGGCCATGGGGAATTGCGTTTCGATCAGGACGTCCACAACCGTTCGGAGGCTGGCCGACCATTGTTCTCGGGGGCCGATCGGTGTCCGGCTCCAGTCAAGAGTGCGAATATACTCCGCCATTTCGCCCTTATCGGTCAAGGCTTGCCCTTGGCTACCGACTACGTGACTTTCGCAAGGTTTCATGAATAGCACCTTCCGCATATACCATCGCCCGCTAATCGTTAGGTTACTGCCTATGCCGGAAATTACAATCTCTTCTTTCCTGCGTCCTGTGCCCCTTCACAGGACCGGCGAAGTTGTCCCCACCGGTTCTTTGGAGCAGTGCCGACGATTGGGGTGGTAATTATCTTCTTCGTCAAAGGTGATTGACTGAAAGCAAGTCCATACATACACTGTACACATGAATGATATCCGATTCGAATGGGATGAGAAAAAGAACCGGGCGGGCATCAAAAAGCATGGCGTATCCTTTGAGGAAGCACAGACGGTGTTTCTGGATGAAAACGCGGTACGATTTTACGACCCAGATCATTCAGAAGATGAGGATCGATTCATTATGCTGGGGCTGAGCTTTAAAGCCAGAGTATTGATCGTATGCCACTGCCACAGGCAGGACGACACAGTGATCAGGATTATTTCAGCACGAAAAGCAGACAAGCGAGAATCAAAGGATTACCAGAGGTAACATTATGAGAGCACATTACGACTTCTCGAAAATGAAGGGGCAAAAGAACCCCTATATCGGCCGCCTGAAACAACCAATTACCATCCGCCTGGATAAGGATACGGTGTCCTACTTCAAGGGACTGGCGACTGAACTGGGAATGCCATACCAGAACCTGATCAATCTCTACCTCCGGGATTGCGCCTTCAGTCACAAAAAACTTGAACTGAAATGGGCATCTTAAAAGAGCCGATTTGCGCAAACAGCGGCCTGAATGACTTACCGGACCCGATCCTCGATATTGCCGAGGGCGCGCAGGAGGCCGTCCAAGATGGTGATCGGGTGCGGGGGGCAGCCGGGAATATACACATCCACCGGGACTACGGCCCCTGCCCCGTTGCAGGCTTCGGGATGACCGCCATACGGACCGCCATTGATAGCGCAGGCACCCACGGCAATCACCAGCTTGGGATCGGGAACGGCGTCATAGGTTTTCTTCAAGGCCAGTTCCATGTTCTTCGTGACCGGCCCGGTGACGAGCACCCCATCGGCATGGCGTGGGGAGGCCACAAACTGGATTCCAAACCGCCCAAGATCAAACACCACAGTGTTTAAGACATTGCAGTCCGCTTCGCAGGCATTGCATCCGCCTGCGCAAACCTGCCGCAACTTGAGGGAGCGACCGAACAGCTTCCGGGTTTTCTCATCCAGCGCCGCCTTCAGCACGGGCACGCTTCCGCCTACGATCAACGCCTGGCGATCCCGCGTGGCAAGTTGGTGGTCTCGAGTGAACCGGATGGCACCGGCCGGACACCCTTTTTCACACTCCCCACAGAACAGACAACTCCCGAGATCAATCGTGACTTTCCCGTCCCGCTCCGCCAAGGCGCCCACCGGGCAGACCCCGGCACACGGGCCAAGCCCCGCGCCAAACTTCGACTGGTCCATGACCGGCATTCCACGAAATCGATCGGGCAAGACCGGTGGTTTTCGAGGATATTTGATCGTTCGATGCCGCTGTTTCAGGCGCGCCAGAATGATGCTTAACATAGTGACCTCACCTTCACAAATCGTGTCCGCAATAGGACAGGTTGAAACTCTTATTGCATAGCGGGAAATCGGAAATCTGCTGGTTGCGCATCGCCATCGCCAAGCCCATCCAGTTCAGAAAGGAAGGATCCACCACCTTGTAGCGGGCAAACCGTCCCTGCTTGTCGGTCAACGCCACATGGCAAATCGAACCCCGCCACCCTTCCACCAGGGAAACAACCAGGGACTCCGCCGCCAGCGCCTGGGTCTCCACCCGAACGGCTCCTCCGACGGGCATCTGCAACTGCTCCCGGATAAAATCACCCGATCGCTGAATTTCGAGCCACCTGATGTAAGCGCGCTCAAAGACATCCCCGCTCACCCCGGTGGACACAGGAATCTGGGCAAAGCGGTAAATGCCCGCCGGGAAATCCTGGCGTGCATCATATTCGGCGCCACAGGCCCGGGCAACGGGCCCCACGAGTCCAATCTCCCGGCAGATCTCAAGCGAGATTTTGCCGGTTTCCTCAAATCGGCTCATGACCGATGGCGAATCCCAGAGCAGGTTGACGGCATTGGCCGTATCCGCCATCGTGGCCTCCAGCCGTTTAAGAAGATCCGCCACTCCGGCTGCGTCCGCATCAAAGCCGACCCCGCCGGGCCGGATCAGGCCGCGCCCGAACCGGTTCCCACATAGCACGGCGGTCATATTGAGAAAATCACCACGCAACCGACCGCAATAGGATGCAGTCGGCAAAAATCCAACATCCCCGGCCAGAGCCCCCAGATCGCCGGTATGG
>CAIZMS010000393.1 GCA_903934155.1 uncultured bacterium
CAATCCCGATGTGACCGGGATGGTTCCGATTCCGAAGGGTCCGCGCGGGGATCGCGGAACGGAGCTGAACAGCATGATGATGGGGCTCTTCTCAGGGATCAAGGAGCCGGCTGTGCGCGATGCCGCCTGGGAATACATGCGGTTCTTCGACAGCCGCGAGGCCACAGCGATTAAAACCCGTGTGATGGTGGAGAGCGGGTTGGGCCGGTTCATCCATCCGCGTTACTTGAGACTGTTCGGGTATCCGGAAATCGAGCGATTGTCGCCTCCCGGTTGGGCCCGGACGTTTGATGTTGCCATGGAAACCGGAAAGCCCGAGCCGTATGGTGGTAACAGCAATCTGGCCTATGAGATGATGACCCTGCCGTTACAGAAGGCAGAGACCCTGGCGCTGAAGGATCAGCTGCCTGACGAGCAAGGGCGGCGGTTGGATATTCTGCAAGATCTTCTGCGCGATGGGGTGCGCCGGGCCAACGAGCAGATGATGGGGGTGGTCTCGCCACGGGATCGGCTGATCCGAAGAAGTGTGGCCGGGGTGGTGCTGGCGGGTATTCTGGGGGCGTTTATCCTTGGATTTCGCAAGATTACCCGCCTATTTACGCCGCCCGGCGAGGTGCCTGCGGAAGGCGTCCGGGTGGGGGGGCGTTGTCGCGTCATGTGGGTGGCGCTACTGCTCCTGCCGGCGATCCTGACGGTTTTTCTCTGGCATTATGTGCCCTTGTTGCGAGGTTCGTTGATGGCGTTCCAGGATTACCGGCTACTGGGTGCCTCCACCTGGGTGGGACTGGATAATTTCGGAGATGTTTTGTTTGACGGGGCGTGGTGGCAGGCGGTGGTTAATTCGTTCCGGTACAGCTTCCTGGTTCTGGCGCTCACCTTTCTGCCTCCGATTGCACTCGCGGTGCTGCTTCAGGAAATACCGGTCGGAAAATTATTTTTCAGGCTGGTGTTTTATTTGCCCGCCGTGGTGACGGGAATTGTCACGATTCTCCTTTGGAAGGAGTTTTTTGATCCTTCGGAACACGGCGTATTGAATGCCGTGGTTCTGAAGATTCCCGCCATCGGTTTCCTGCTGACCGGTGTTGTTTTGTTAACGGTGTCGCTATTGTTTGCCCGTCGCCTCCGGATGAACGACCGGAGGTGGGCGGCGTGGGGATTCGCAGGCGCCGGGGTGTTGCTCCTGATCACGATGGGGCAGATGGCCTGGCCGATTCTCTGTCCCGGTGGCGAGCCGTTGGGTGTGTTGCTGACGCACCTTCCGGTGCGTCTGTTCCGGCATGTCCCCGAGGCCTATCATTGGCTGGCGGATCCCGACACGGCGATGTTGTCGTGTGTGATTCCCATGGTATGGGCGGGGATGGGGCCGGGTTGCCTGATCTATCTGGCTGCCCTGAAGGGGATTCCGGATGACTATTATGAGGCGGCAGATGTGGATGGGGCCACCTTCATTGATAAAATTCTGTTTGTAGTGTTTCCTGTTCTGAAGCCCCTGATCCTGATTAATTTTGTTGGCGCGTTTATCGGTTCGTTCTATGCGGCGACCGGCAACATTCTGGTGATGACGGGCGGTGCGGCGAATACGGAGGTGGCGGGATTGCATATCTGGTACAAGGCCTTCACCTTCCTCAAGTTTGGCCCCGCCACCGCTGCCGCCTGGATGTTGGGGGTGATTTTGATCGGGTTTACGGTGCAACAATTGAAGATGCTTTCGAGAGTGGAGTTTAGGGCGAACGGACAATAAACGATGCCAATTTTGTCATCCATAGGAAGGTGCCACTGGAAGACCCGGGCTCTTGTCGGGATCATGTATGCGCTACTGTTGGCTGGTGCCGTCACAATGATTTACCCATTCTTGCTGATGTTGGCAGGGAGCACGAAGTCTGCGGTGGATGCGGCGGATCAACAAGTGATTCCGGAATTTCTGACAGACGAGGTAGCCCTTTATCGTAAACATGTCGAAGGGCTTTTCAACGAATCGCTGAACCAGATGCGATGGGCGTATGACAGCGATGCGGCGACATTTCAAAAAGTAGAGCCGCCGGGCGGAGGCTCCCCGCTGGTTTCGGAATGGCGGGAGTTCCTGAAGTCCGGGGACTTGCCTGCCTATGCGTTTGATCTCGGGTATCTGGCGGCGCCCCAGTCACGGGGAGCCATTCCTTCCGGGCTTCGGGAGTTTAAGAACCGGATGGAACGGGCCCATGGGGATGATATCCCGCAGCTGAATGAGGCGATGGGGACGACTTTTGTGGGATGGAACGCCTTTTTCGTGCTGCCCAAAAATGGCCTTGAGCGGCGGGTTCGGGGCGGGGATCGGGCCTTCGACCGTGCGGTAACGGATTTCGTCCGGGCTCAGCCTGTGGAGTCCCGCTATTATTTCAGTGCCGAGGGATTTTATAAGAATGCTTTTCTCAAAAATCAGTACACCCGCGATTTGGCCGATTTTAACCGGGCCCACGGCACCGCTTATCGCGTCTGGAGTGAGATTCATCTGGATCGGCGGCTTCCCGATCCGGCGAAAAGTTCGGAATTGGAGCGTGATGATTGGGAGCGGTTCGTCCGGGGCATAGTGAGCCTGCTCTGGATCAGAGCGGACAGTTCGGCGATGCCTGCCTACCATGACTTTCTGAAAGCCAAGTATCATGACATTTCAATTTTGAACAGCCGGTATGGAACAACCTATTCCGGTTTTGAGCAAACCCTATTTCCTGAACTGCCGCCGGCAAGTGGGGTGGCGTTGTCGGACTGGGAGTCATTTCTCCAGGGTTGGCGCGATCCCGGGACCGGAATCCTGCATCTTCTTCCCGCTGAGGCCCTCTCCCTGGACACGGTTGATTTTCGTTTTCGTGACTGGCTCAAGAAAAAATATGGGTCCCTTGAGGCTTTGAACCGTCATTTCAAATCTTCAATCTACAATCAGCACTTTACAATTTCCTCCTGGGTCGACATCCGTCCGCCCCAGCAGGAGTTTCATTATCAGGCGTTCAAATCGCAAATTCAAGGGCTTCGTCGGGAATTCATGACCCGCAACTTCCTGACGGTGGGCGACTACATTTTTCGTCATGGCCGGGCATTGGTGAACACGGTGCTGTATTGCGGGCTCTCGGTGCTGTGCGCCCTGATTTTCAATCCCCTGGCGGCATATGCCCTGAGCCGGTACCGTCCCCGATCGACCTACAAGTTGCTTTTGTTCCTGATGTTGACCATGGCGTTTCCGCCCATGGTGACGCAGATTCCAATCTTCCTGATGTTGCGCCAGTTCCATCTCCTGAACACTTTTGCCGCGCTTGTTTTGCCGGGATTGGCGAACGGCTACACCATATTCCTTCTCAAGGGCTTCTTTGATTCACTTCCCAAAGAGCTCTATGAGTGCGCCCAATTGGACGGGGCGGGAGAGTTCAGGTTGTTCTGGCAGATCAGTATGCGGCTCAGCACGCCGATTCTGGCGGTCACGGCGCTGGGCGCGTTTACAGCGGCCTACACCAACTTCATGATGGCCTTGCTGCTCTGTCAGGATGAGCGTATGTGGACGATCATGCCCTGGTTGTACCAATTGCAGTCGACCAGCGGGCAAGGGGTGGTGTTCGCGTCCTTGATCCTGGCCTCGATTCCCACGCTCCTGGTGTTTGTGCTTTGCCAGAAGGTCATCATGCGTGGGATCGTGGTGCCGGTAGAGAAGTAACGAGGCGGCCCTGATAGTTTCAGGTGTTCCTAAGTTTGCGCTTGAAATTACCTTCTCCGGGCATGATTCTTACCCGCCATGGGAGCACCTGAAAAAAGCAAAGGCGGGGATCTGGCCACATACCGGCGCCTGCTGGTTTATACACGCCCGTATTGGAAAAGGGTGTCAGTCGGAATTCTGTTCGGTTGTCTTTATGCCATTGCGAACGGGGGGTTCCTGTTGTTTGTAAACAAGGGGCTTCCCGTGTTCTTTGAGCGTGAGCCTGTCGTTGCTTCCGTCGCCGTCGTTCAGATCCCGCATGGGCAGCCTGTTGACTCCATCGCCCCGCAAAGGGCATTGCCTGCTCGTATTGAGGTCGGAGCCAGCTCCTCTTCGGGCCGCCTGGACTTGTTGAAAAAACGCCTCGCTGAGCTTCAGGCTCAACTTTCGGGATTCTTTCTGAAGAACTTCTCCGCCGATTGGCTGATCATCTTTACGGCACTGATGCTGCCCGTTGTGGGGATTATCCGGGGGGTGGCGGACTACATGGCGAAGTATCAGATCCGATGGGTCGGGTCGCGTGTGGTTATGGACTTGCGTAACGCCCTTTTCAGTAAGCTTAACGCCTTATCGTTGTCTTATTTTGTCTCGAGCCGGAGCGGGGAGTTGATTGCCCGGACCACCAACGATCCCATGGCGGTGGAAAACGCGGTGTCGGTGGTGGTCGAAGATGTAGCGAAGCAGCCGCTGACTTTGATTGTCGCCGTGATTGCGCTCCTGGTGATCGACCCCTGGCTGGCGTTGATCAGCATGGTGTTGTTCCCGATCTGTATTTTGCCGGTGGCGGTATTCGGACGGCGGGTGCGGCGGTTCACGCGGGAGGCTCAGCAGCGGGTGGCTGACCTGGTGTCTGTTCTACAGGAAATGATCGGCGGGGTGCGCGTCGTCAAGGCGTTCGGGATGGAGCCTTATGAGACGAGCCGGTTCGAGGAACAGAACAATGCGTTTTTCAGGCGTATCATCAAGGTGGCTCGCGCTAATTCCGCCGTGGAGCCGATCATTGTGTTTATTTCCACCATCGGGGTGAGCCTCGTGTTGATTTATGTGTGGAAGCTGGGGATGAAATACAATGAGTTCATGACCTATGCCGGGGCGCTTTTCATGATGTATGAGCCGGTTAAGAAGCTTAGCCGCATGCACTTGCAAATTCAGCAGGCGGTTGCTGCGGCGGATCGGATTTTCGAGGTGCTTGACACGCCCGTCTCCGTCAAGGAAAGCCCGGATGCGGTGGAGTTCCAGGAGATGGTTGAGACGATTACGTTTGAGAATATCGCGTTTACCTATGGCGAAGGGGCGGTTCTGGACGGAGTGTCGCTGGCTGTGACGGCGGGGCAGCGTATTGCGATTGTCGGCGGATCCGGTTCGGGCAAGACCACGCTCGTCAGCCTGATTCCCCGCTTCTATGACGTTACGGGCGGTCACCTGAAAATCAACGGGAAAGATGTCCGTGACATGACGATTCCCTCCCTGCGGCGGTTGATGGGGATTGTGACCCAGGATACGGTGTTGTTCAATGATACGGTCGCGAACAACATCAGTTATGGGTCGCGGGAGGCGAGTCGGGAGGCGGTTATTGCGGCCGCCAAGCAGGCCAATGCCCATGCGTTCATTATGGAGATGCCTGAGCAGTATGAGACCAAGGTGGGCGATCTGGGGGTCCGGCTATCCGGTGGCCAGAAGCAGCGGTTGGCGATTGCCCGAGCGATGTTGCGCAATCCCCCGATCATGATCCTCGACGAGGCCACCAGCGCCCTGGATACGGAATCCGAACGCTCTGTGCAGTCCGCCCTGCATGTCCTGATGACGGGCCGAACGGTCTTTGCCATTGCCCACCGTCTTTCGACGATCATTGACTGCGACAAGATCATCGTGCTTGAGAAGGGCCGGATCGTTGAATCGGGCACCCACGAGGAACTGTTAAAGGCCCAAGGCACCTACAAGCGCCTCTACGACCTTCAATTCGCCGGCTGAGCCCCCGGCTTCGTCGATTCCGGAAGAACCACGGAGATGGCCAGTTTGTTGGTGGTCAGGATGGAGACGGCCGCCTGTTTGATCTGTTCCGGTGTGACGGCTTCAATGCGCTTGCGGGTGCTGAATTCCCGGGCAAAACCCTGGCCGTATAACTCATCCAGGGCGCACATCATGGCGAGAGTGCCATTATCCTGAAGGCGCATTTCATGCTCGGCGATAATCATGTTCCGGGCGCGGGCAACCTCCTCAGGTTCCAGCCCTTTGGTTGTCACGCGCTCAATCTCCTCCCGGATGAGCGTTTCGACCTCGGGGAGGGCGTCGATCCGGGTTCCCGCAAAAAGGGTGAAGATCCCGCTGTCCAGGCCGAAGCGCTGATTGGTGCTGGCGTAATAGGCAAGGCCACGCTTCTCTCGGACGGTCTCAAATAAGCGGGACGACATTCCGCTGGTGGCGGCTTCCAGAAGATCCAGTGGATCCCGGCGTGAATCGGAAAGGCTGACGCCCGGGAATCCATACAGGACAATGCATTGCTCGCGAGGTTCGCGCTTTTCAAGCCGGGTGGGAAGCATGGGGCTCGGGATGGCACCAAGCCGGGCGGGTGCCACGTCCTGGCGAATTCGGTCAATATATCGGGAGACCAGCGCTTCGGCAGCCTTGGCCGTGATGTCGCCGAACAGGGCGATCACCAGATTGCCCGTCACCAGTTGTCGCCGGTAATAGTCCCGCAGGCCGGCTTGATCCAGTCCGGCCACGGAGCGGGGCGTGCCCAGAAGCGTCAGATGGTAGGGATGCCCGGCGAAAAGGGCTGCGTTAAGGGCATCCCGGGCAATGTTCATGGGTTCTTCCTGCTCAGCCGAAATGGCCGCCAGCTGGATGACTTTTTGCTTCTCCACCTCATTGGTGGGGAAGGCGGCGTTCCCGAGGCAGTCGAACATGACGTCCAGCAGGGTGTCTGCATCGCCCGCCAGGCTACGGCCCCGTAGCCCGACACTGTTATACCCGGCGAAGGGCGACAGCTCGGCGCCGAGGGTTTCCACGGTTTGCGCAATCTTGACGGCGCTCCGGCGCGGGGTTCCCCGGATGAGAAGATCGGACATCAGTTGGCTGATTCCGCTTGTCTTTTCATTCTCTGAGATGACACCTCCCAGAAAGGCGGCGCAGACATAGATGAAAGGAAGCCGGTGATCCTCCCGCAGGATCAGTGGAACGCCATGGGGTAGCGTACGCTTGATGACCTCGGACGGTTGGCTCATGGCCGAAGGGAGGACTCCACTGGCGGCGCCTAAATCGGGGCCGAGAATGACCGTGACCCGGTTTTCGGGGCGGAAGTATTTCAGGGCGACAGCCTGAAGATCGGCGGCGGTCACTGCCTGAAGGCGTGCCAGATAAGATTCCGAATAACGGGGATCGCGCATGAAAAGCTGGCCCTCGGCCATGCTGGCGGCCTGCCCGTGCATGGTTTGGAGTCCCGACAGTTCGTTCACCAGCATGAGCCGTTTGGCCTTCTCGATTTCATTTTTCGAAAAAGACAGTGTGGCCCATGAGGCGACGGTTTTTTGAAGGGCGTCGATTACCGCGCTCTCACGGGCGGCGTCGAGCGTGGCACTGATGGAAAACAGGCCGGGATACAACGGGGTGAACGAGGAGGCCGAGATGCCATGGACAAGTTTACGGGTTTCCTTGATGTCCTGGACCAGGCGTGAACTCTGGCCGCCCCCCATGATCGCGGCCAGTAAATCCAGGGAAGGGGCATCCGGATCGGATAGGGTTGCGGTATGGAATGCCATTTCCAGCCGCGACACATTGTAAGCCCCCGCCTTTCGGATCTGGCGCGGGCTGGTCTGGGGTGGTTCCGCAGGGATAAAGACCGGCGGATTGGCGCGGCGGGCGAAGCGTGAAAATGCAGCCGTCAGGGCCTGTCGGGCATCATCGGGCTGAATATCGCCCACGACTACGGCCACCATGTTATCGGGAATGTAGCGGCGGTGGTAGAAGCCGAGCAAATCCTCACGGGTAATGGACTTGAAGATGTCGCGCAGGCCAATGATGGGAATCCGGTATGGGTGGGTTGTGTAGGCGGTTTCAAAAAGAAGTTTCTGAATTTCCCGGTCGGGATCATCCTCCCCCATGCTGAATTCCCGGAGGATGACATCCTTTTCCCGGCCCCACTCGCTTTCCGGGAAGGAGGCATTGATAACGGCATCCGACAGAGTGGCCAGGGCATCCTTCCAGTTTCGGGAGGGAAGATCGGTATGGAACACGGTGCGGTCCAGGCTGGTATAGGCATTCAATTTTCCGCCGAGGCCGATGATGGTTTTGGCGATTTCACCCGGCTTTTGGGTGGGTGTTCCCTTGAAAACCATATGTTCGACATAATGGGAGAGTCCGGCTCCAAGCCATTCGCCTTCATGAATAGAACCGGATCCAACCCAGATTTGTATCGAGACCACGGGGGCGGAGTGATCTTCCTTCAAGAGGCAGTTCATGCCGTTATTGAGTGAAAAATGGACGAGACGGTCGTTGGACTGCTTCAGCGTGGTCAGGGCGGAGGAGTCGGTTTGACTGGCTCTTGTCGCGCCGGTGAGGCTGGCGGCGAGGAGGAGAAGGACGCATATTTTTTTCATGGAGAAATTTCTTTTTTAGGTTTTCGAACGGGCTTTTTTGTTTTTACGACGGGTTTAGGATTTCTGGCTGAGGCGGGAAGGAAGGGGTTGGTGAAGGCTTCCTGGAATGAATAGCCGTTTGAAAAGTCCTCAATCTTATCCTGATCGGTTTTTCCAAGCAGGCCATGACGGACCAGATTGAAGACAAGGCTTCCGAAATCCTCCGTGCGGGTGATACCCCATTCCGCGAGGACGGTGCGGGAGATGGGGCCGAATTCCTGAAGGGTGTAGCGGCGTATTCCTTCCAAAAGTTCCTGTCCGGTGATGTGGCGGGCGGGGCCACTGGATGGCTTCTGCATGGCCTTGATGGTGAAATTCAGGGCCAGGCGGAGGAAGACATAGGCCTCCTTGGGGTAGCGGGAGTCTTCCTCGACAATCCGCTTCAGTGATTCTTCAAATCCGTGTTTTTGCATGGGAGTAGGGGAGCTCAGTCCAGGGCCTTGCGGATGCGATCGGCATAATCTTGCATTTCTCCGGGCGACTCATATTTCTTGGGAATCCAGTTGCCGTGGAACCCGTCGGTGGTGAATCGGGGGATCACATGAAAGTGAATGTGGGGGACCACCTGGCCCGCCGCCGCGCCGTTGGCCTGGGAAACATTGATGCCATCGGCCTCGAGTCCCTTTTTCTGGGCGCGGGCAATTTTCTGGACCACGGTGATGAGCTTTTGAAGGATTTCGGGGGGAGTATCCATCAGGGGATTGTGGTGGGCCTTGGGGATCACCAAGGTATGACCCTTGACGACGGGGCCGATGTCCATAAAAGCCAGCACCTCCGGATCTTCATAGATTTTCGTGCAGGGGATTTCCCCCTTTATGATTTTGCAGAATATGCAGTTGTGACTCATGGTGCGCCTCTCCTGAAATGACGGTGGAATGTATCATAGCGGATAAAAGCTTCAATGCAGAAGGTAACCGAAAGGGACAAACCAGTGAAGGGGTAAGCCCCAACGAACATGGTATTTGAGGTGATGGCAAAACCCTTAGTCCCACGATCGTTACTGTTTCTTGCCGCTGTT
The DNA here is from genome assembly GCA_903934155.1 of uncultured bacterium. Classification (GTDB taxonomy): domain Bacteria; phylum Verrucomicrobiota; class Kiritimatiellia; order CAIKKV01; family CAITUY01; genus JAABPW01. Next base: position 9,371 of record CAIZMS010000393.1, read on the forward strand.
GACGGGCGTGCCGCACCCGGCGCAGAAGTGGTCATCCGGCTTGAGCGTTTTGTTGCATTTTGCGCAAGCGGCTGATTTGAAGTCGGACCGGTGGATCAGATCCTTTTTGGCGTCAAAAACATCGTTCATGAGCAGTCCCGTCGGTCGGTCCCTGCCGCTGGTGTAGGTTTCTGCGCAAGTGCCATAGCGCAAGATTCCCAGTTTCCGAAGCCATTGCATCAAGTTCATTCGTCGCCTCCTGTGTCGTGTATTCCCTCATCAGAAACCACTAACAAATAACCTATCCCTGCTCCCCATTCTCTAGCAACCTGCTGCCATGTCCAGCCGAAAAGATCCGATACGGAAGACCTGACCAACAACCCAAAAACGACAACCAACAACCGCGCCCATGCGCCGGGTGTCACCGGGTGGGGCTAGGAAATTCAAAAGCACCTCTTTCCCTTGTATCTGAACAAACGTTCAGTTATCGTGCGAGCAGCTTGTTGGGCCTTTCGGCAGAATCCAGGATGGACACTACTGGGCGGGGACGGCCGGCTCCGTGCGCCTGTGGGCGAACCTGTATAGTGGCGTGGTTAGATCGAATTGGAGCCAGCCGTCCTTGGCCGGTAGAGAAGAGAAGCCCGCAGGGCACGTAAGACCGGCATGCTTTGAGTTGTGAGGAGAGATAATTTATGCCACGAGTGATGGATGTGCGGGGCCATGTTGCCAAGTTGCGACGTTTCTGGCGCCGGGAGCGGCGGTTGCCCGCCTATAGCGAGATGTTGGGCCTGTTCGGGTATCAGTCCAAAAACGCGGTCGCCGGGGCACTGCAGAAGCTGGAGGATCTCGGCTTTCTGGAGCGGAAGCGTGGACGGGCGGTCGCCACTGCCAAACTGACGGGCTCGCTTCGGTTGCTGGGCACCGTCCAGGCCGGATTTCCCTCTCCAGCCGAGGAGGAACTGGCCGACATAATGAGCCTGGATGAACTCCTGATCCGCCGACCGGAAGCGACCTTCATGCTGACCGTGCAGGGGGACTCGATGATCGCCGCGGGGATTATCCCCGGCGACATGGTCCTGGTGGAGAAGGGGGGCACCCCCAAGATCGGCGATATCGTGGTGGCCCAGGTGGATGACGAGTGGACCCTCAAGTATTACATGAAGGATCGGGAGGGCGTTCGCCTGGATCCCGCGAATCCCCAATACAAGCCGATCCGCCCAAAGCGCTCGTTGGTGATCGGTGGCATCATCAAGGCGGTGATCCGGAACAAAGTGAAGCTGCCCGACGAGCTGAATGTGGCGCGCGGCGCCTTGAAATTCAAGCGTCTGGTTCGTGATGTGAGTAAGAGTCCACTGGGAAAATAAGGAGAGCATGATGAGAAAGATTTTATTATCAGTTTTGATCGGTTTGGGTGCAGGGTGTGCCACGCAGAAGGAAGCGATTCCACCTCCGTTGGCGGAGCATGTGCATATGAAGGCCCTGATCGCGAATGCGATGGGCTATATCAATCCCAGACACGGCTTGTTCGACGAGGCGTCAGGCTATCCGGTTGAAGGGTGGAATCATGATCCCTCGAAAGGTCTTTTCCTGCGTTCCTTTACCCAGTTGACTTCCATCGGGGAATGGACGGAGTTGCTTGCCAATATTGCGGCGGGCTACGCGGACAACCCCTATGTCTCCCGCAAAACGGCGTTGCTGAAGCTGGAGCGGGTGGTGGATTCGCTGCTGGCCGACCAGGCTGACCCCACGATCAGCGCCAAAGGGCTACTCGGCAACTTTTTGGGATTTCAAGACGGCAAGCGCCTTGGCCCTCTGGGTGAGGATGTGACCAAAGCCAGCTTTGTCGAGGCTTTCGGATCCGATAAGGCCGAACGGTTGTGGGGCGCCCTGGTGGAGGTCAAATGGCTAAAGCCGGTCAAGAACGGCAGTGCCGCGAAGATCAAGCGCAAGGGAAATTATGGCTCGCAATATTTCACCGGCGTACTCGAGCCCTTTGCCGATACGGACACAAGGGAAACGGTCATGAAACTTCTCGACGAACGCGTTGTGAAGATTATTTTCGGCGACAATGTCAACCTGACAGCGTCGGTGGCCAAGGGCATTGGCGCCTTGCTGCGCCCCGGTGTGAAGGGCAATCCCAAGGCTGTTGTGCTCCGCGAAAAAATGGAGCGTTTCATTGCCGCGCAGAAACAGGGCTATGAGTATCTTTTCGATCCCGAAACGGATACCTTCATCTTCGGCTGGAATGCCTCGAGCAATGAATTTGTCGGCTGGGACGATGGACATGGTGGCTGGGTGGTGGGGCACCAGAACTATTTCATCAACGAGTTCCGCGGTCCCTTCCTGTTCTGCCTGCTTCGCTATGACTGGCCGATCAACGCAGTGAAGAATTCAGGCTTCAAGATCAAGCCTTATCGCATGCTGGACGACCGGGATCTCTATGCGATTTCCTCATGGCACGGTTCCTCGTTCCAGGCGCTGGGGTTGAGCTTGTTCATGAATGAACTGGGTGTTCCCGGCTGGCGCAGGAATCTCGAAAACGTCGTGGATGCTGAGATTGACTTCGCGAAGCGCACGGGAAATCCCGGCTTCCTGAGCGAGTCGTACAGCGGTAACGGTGTGGACTACACCGGCGATGTCGGCATTCCGGAAATGGCGGTGGACGGCGACAAGCGGATTACCGATGCGCCGTCCCTGTACACGTTGGGGGTTTCGTATGCCATTGCTCCCGACAAGGTTGAAGCGTTCCTGGCCGACAACTGGAGCAATATTCAGAAACTTTTCACGGATCATGGTCCGTGGGAGGGGTATAAAACCACCGAGCAGAAGGTGATCAAATTCCAGACCTCGGCGCACACGATGTCACTGATTCTGGGCGGGATCGGTTCCGGAAACGCCAACATGAGTCGCTATCTGAAACATCACGGCTTGGAGGGAAAGCTGGAGGCCTTCAACAATCCAGGCGAGGCGATCAATTTGTTGGATAAAAGCGTGGATTGGATTGCTTGGACCCCGGGGGGCGATCAACTTCTGCCGCAGCGCGACGGGAACAGTTTCCAGATTCGGGGCGAAAAGGTTCGTGCTGGCGGGATCACTGTTGTAATTCCCCGTGAAAAGGGCGTTAGTCTATCCAACGGCATCCTGAAGATCCGCTATCGCGCCACCGATCCGGTCAATCAGGCGATTATCACACTCAAGCGTGCGCCGGGTGTTGCGATCAAGCCCATGGCGTTTGAGAACGAAATCTATACGCGTTTTGAGGTGGCCCTGGGGCATGAGAACACGATTGAAATTCCAATGCCTGCAACACCCGGGCTTGAAAACATCAAGGAGCTGATCCTGTCCTACGGCGACCGGCGGGTCCCCGTGCCAGTCGATCTGACGATCACCGGCTTCGAGTTCATCCCCGCCGCAGGCGGGTGTTCAGGATTTCAGTAATTCGGCTAAAGAGGGGTTCTCCTGTTGATAGGGGGTTTAGGGATAGAGTCCGTGCCATCCGCGATTACTGGGGTACGGTGCCAGTAAGTAATGGCGAAGCGTACATATATTATAACCTGCAAACCAGTCGTATTCAGTCGCGCGTCTGATTCAACCCGCTTGCTTTCCATAACCCCTTCTGGCACCATCGCCGAATTATTGTTACATTAATAGAATGAAGACCAAACCCAAAACCTCTCGTAAGCGGCGGCCTGGTGCTGGGCGAAAGCCTGGTTCCACAAAATATGGGGAGCCCACCCGTGTCATCAGGCTTCCGGAATCGCTACACCGGCAGGCCTTGGAATTACTGGCTGCCCGCCTTGCCCCAAAGATAGGCGATGATATTGCGGAAATCAGGGTGCCATATCCTGATGCCCCAGTATCAGAAAGGCCCTTGTTTCTGTCCCGGGTCGCGGCCGGGTTCCCGTCACCTGCTGATGACCACATTGAGCAGCGGCTGGATCTCAACGAATATATGATCAAGCATTCCGCCGCGACCTACTTTGTCCGTGTTAAGGGGGATTCCATGATTGACGCTGGCATCAGGGATAATGACGTGCTGGTGGTCGACCGCTCCGTAACCGCCCGTGTCGGAAGCATCGTAGTCGCGGTGGTGAATGGTGAGTTTACCCTCAAAACCCTTGGCCGCACCAAAGCCGGGCAACCTCTATTGGCGCCAGCCAACTCCAAATATGCCACCATTGAACTCCGGGATGGAATGAGTTTTGAGGTGTGGGGTGTGGTGACGGGGTCGGTCAGGAAATTCCGGTGAACCCTCGTATTATTGCGCTCGTCGACTGCAATAACTTCTACGTCAGTTGTGAACGGGTCTTCAATCTTGGGCTTGTCGGCCGGCCAGTAGTGGTGCTGTCCAACAATGATGGCTGCGTGGTATCGAGATCGAATGAAGCCAAGGCGCTTGGGATCCGGATGGGTACGCCCTGGTTCAAGCTGAAGGATATGCCAGGGCTCGCGGGGTGCTCCTCCAACTATGCCCTCTACGCTGATATGAGCAACCGGGTGATGACGATCCTAGCCGGGTTCAGCCCACGTCAGGAGGTGTACTCCATCGATGAGTGCTTTCTGGATCTCACTAGTGGTCCTGGTGACCTGCAGCAATACGGACAGGATATCCGGGAGCGGGTTAAGCAGTGGACTGGATTGCCTGTATGTGTCGGTATTGCCACAACGAAGACGCTGGCCAAGCTCGCCAACCATATCGCCAAGAAGAATCCGGAGTTCCAGGGGGTCTGTGATCTCACGGCGATGCGGAACCAGGAGCTTGCGGACCGCTTCAGCAGAATGGAAGTTGGAGAAGTGTGGGGTGTTGGCCGTCGATTGGCCCCCCGGCTGGGGGAACTGGGGATCATATCAGTGTTGGATCTTAAGTGGGCAGATCCGGTGATGTTGCGCTCACGTTTCTCGGTGTTGATGGAAAAGACGAACCGCGAACTGAACGGTACGGTTTGTATCGAGATGGAAGAGATCAGCCCGCCCAAGCAGCAGATTATGAGTTCCCGCTCATTTGGCGTACCGGTCAGTGATCTCCAGAGCCTGGAGGAGTCGGTGTCGTTGTATGTTGCCCGGGCCGCTGAAAAACTCCGGCACCAGAAGTCGTGTACGGGATCCGTGCAGGTCAGCATCCAGACGAGTCCCTTCAATCCCACGGTGCCGTATTACGGCAATAGCACAACCGTTCCGCTGCCCACGCCGACAGATGACACAATGCAGATCACCAGGGCGGCGCTGCTGGGACTCGGGCGAATTTACCGGGCGGGTCTCCGCTATCAGAAGGCTGGGGTGATGTTATCGGAGCTGGTTCCGGCATCTACGGTGCAGCAGGATCTGTTTGCCGTGCAGCTGGATGGCCGGAGCAAAGTGATGATGGGGGTGCTGGATGGGATAAACCGCCGTTTGGGGCGCGGCACGGTGCATTCTGCCCGGGAGGGGTTCACGCAGCCCTGGCGGATGAAACAGGAGCACAAGAGCCCCGCGTACACAACCCGGTGGGATGAATTGCCGATAGCGACCATAAGGATCACCGCCCCAGATCGCACGGACACTTTTTGACCGTTTGGGTATGTGAGGATTGCCCTGATTAAGGCTTGCACCGGTATTGGCCGGGAGTCGTATTGCGGGCATCAGGTGAAAATGGTTTCGCCGGAGAAAAGGAAGAATCACGATAAGACTGAAGTAAAAACAATTTGATTTCGCGGTAGTTGTCGTCCCCTATCGGTTGGACCAAAGGTAGAACTCTGGAAGAGATCGAACAGTCGTGGTTCCCCGGGAATAGGCGCTTGAGGTTCCGTTCGGTGCAAAGGCGGAGTCACCCTTTGTGATGCAGGCGGCGATAGGCGGATGGAGTCAGGCCGGTTTGCCGGGTGAAGAACCGTGACAAATGAGCGTCGCTTTCGTGGCCGAGGGCATCGGCTATGGCAGCCACGGACAGGTTGCTTCCGGCGAGTAGTCGTTGAATGTGCTGGATACGAGTCTGATGAATCGCTGCTAAAACGGTGCGGCCCATCCCCTTTAGGAAGCGATCCTGGAGTACGCGCCGGGACAGGCCCGCTGCCTCAGCCACGTCACGTACCTGAATCACGTGATTGGCGTTGTCGCGGATGAATCGGATGGCCTTGACAAGATTGGTGTCCTTGCTGGCAATGAGGTTAGTCGACTGTCGTGTGATCACCTGGATGGGGCGTGTAATGATCACGCGGTTGATCGCACGTCGGCCCGCGAGAAGCCGGTTGAGCAAGGCGGCCGCTTCATAGCCTGCGCGTTCCGTGGCCATCGATATGCTTGAAAGTGCAGGCGTGGCGCGCGTACAGACATGCTCATCATTGTCGACCCCCAGAATGGCGATCTCATCGGGGACGTGGATTCCGCGTGTACGGCAGATTTCCGCGATCATGCGTGCTCGATCGTCATTGCAGGTAAATAGGCCGACGGGTTTTGGGAGTTTCATCAACCAATCTCCCAGCCTTGATTCTTCGGTGTACCAAGTCTCGCCCGAACGGCGTTGTGACGGGGCATAGACACAGACGACACTTCCTAGCTTTTTCGCGTGATATTGGAAAGCATCACCGCGTTCGACGGACCATTGCATGCCTGCCAGTCCGCAATAGGCAAAGTGCGCCAAGCCTAGTCCCCGGAGATGATCGACCGCCATTTCGCCTATCGCTTCATTGTCGGCCCGCACCTGGCAAACCCCATCCGGAAGGCGCTTAATGCCGCACAGGATAACGGAGGGGACTCGCAAGGCTTTAATTTCGTGGGCACGCGTTTGAGCGACGATCATGCCCCCTGCATTCCACGCGCGCATGTGAAGCAGGCGTTGTTTCCCCCCACGTGGAGAGAGATAGGCTGGGGGATCCTCGTAAAAGATCCAGGGGCCGTGAATCTGGGCATATTCGACGATTCCGCGTAACAGGCCCCGCTCGTATTCCCGTGCGGAAGGTATCAGTAGGATTACTTTGTGCATGTGTTTCGGGATCCTGGGAGGCATCACTTAACTACGTGGACTTACGTACTACGAGACGACCCTGCAGCTGGATGAGTCGGGGCGGTAAGGCCGGATTCAGGCTGCGTTCCTTTACTGCAGAGATGACTTCGTCGGCCAGTGACAGGGCTGGCTGGGCAAAAGAGGTCAGAGGGATGGGGAGTAATTCCGCCATGGGCGCATCGTCGAACGATGCGAGTTTTATCTGTTTCGGGATCTGAATCCCGGCGGAAAGCAGGGATCGCATGACGAGGGCGGCCAGTCGGTCGTTCTCGCAAACGATGGCGTCGCAGCCCTGCTTTCCTTTCAGGAGTTTCATGAGTTTTTTGTCTTCTGAATTTTCCTGCCACAGGAATTCCAATACAGGCGGGCGTCCGCTACATTCGAAGGCTTGGCGTAATCCCGTCAGCCGTAACGCCCGGTTGGAATAACGAATGACGCCACTAACGAACAGCATCCGGCGAGCCTTGCGCGAAGCCAGATGCGTGCCGAGACAGAATCCTGCATGGACTTCATCCGTACAGACCAGATCGTTTTGGCTCCGTTCCGGATAATTCACGATGTCACGCCCCAACAGAACCACGCTGACATTCGCGTTTTTGAATTCGGCGAGGACGTTGTGGTTGAGCGCAATCCACCGGTCAGTAACGGGGAGGGGCACATAGATCACAGCGGTGACGCCATGCGCGACTAGACGGCGGGCCACCTCAACCGGCGCTTTGGCGGCGGCATCCACCTCGGAGGGGAATTCCGCGTCACCCAGTAGAACCTGCCAACCCTGGCGCGAGGCTTGGCGCACCAAATGAAGTTGGAGGCCGGGGTAAACGCTGTCCTGGCCGGCCTGCGCCATGCCCGGAATAACCAGTCCCAGTCGGATGCCCGCCTCGGTGGATTTGCGGACGAAACTGCCCAGGCCCTGTTTTCGCCAGATGAAACCGTCAGCCACCAAATCGCGCAGCGCGTGCATGACCGTGATGCGTGATACGTTGAATTCCCGGGTCAAGTTGTCTTCGGTGGGTAGCTTGGATTCGGCAGGATAAACATTCATCACGATGCGTTCGCGGAGCACTTGGTAGATTTTGCGGTGATGGGGCGTCGGTCTCATGTTTTGTTGTTATAACAAGGCGTCGGTCGAGTTGCTAGCACAATGCAGCGGCATTGCTTATAAGCTTCGGCATGAGTATGCAGAATGTCGCAGAGGTTCGGGTATCGGCGCTGGCGGGTTTATTGGCGGCCACGGAGGCTGCGATGTATCAGGCCGTGGCGCCGTTGAGTGTCGTGGCATGGATAACGCCCGAACCTGTTCCCTTCGATCGGCGTGAGAGCGGAAAGCGCATGATTTTGGGGCTGGGTGACCGGTGGGGAAGCCGGATTTTCGACTGCGGCTGGTTCCTGTTCGAAGCGGCGCTCCCCCGGGGATTGCAGGAGCCGTTGTTCGTCCGGATCGACATTAACGGGGAGCTGTGCCTGGTGGATGAGGGCGGGCGACCTGTCAGGGGGCTGACTTGCGTCAAATCCATCTTTGATCGGCGGTTGGGATGTCCGGGCAAGACCATTTATGCCTTGCCGCCGGATACGATCCGGCAGGCGCATCTCGCATTATGGGGCGATGCCGGGTTCAATGATCTGTTCGGTTGTCTGTGCGGCAATGGCGTTGTGGAAATGGCCGAGGTCTGTGTCTGCCGGCAAGACACCCGGGCATTGCATTATGATCTGAGTGTTTTGGGCGACTATGCCGCCGGGTTGCCGCCGGAACATCCGACTTCCCGGGAACTGGAGGCAGTCCTGGGCGCTTTAGCCATCCATCCCGATCCCACCTCACCCGCGTGGGTGGAATCGGCCCGGGGGTGGCTCCGTCCGTTCTTCATTCCCGATGTGCCGCGCAGCCCGCTGAAGGTAAGGGCGCTGGGACATTCGCATTTGGATCTCGCCTGGCTGTGGCCGGTGCGCGAGACGATCCGCAAAGCGGCCCGCACCTTTGCCACCGCCCTCTATAACATCGAGCGATATCCGCTCTATGTCTTCGGCGCCAGCCAGCCCCAGCAGTATGCCTGGGTCAAGCAGCACTATCCCGACCTGTACCGCCGCATCCGGGACGCGGTGCGGGCCGGCCGGATCGAGCCGCTCGGCGCGATGTGGGTCGAGCCGGATTGCAACGTCCCGTCAGGCGAGTCCCTGGTGCGCCAGATCCTGCACGGGCAACGGTTCTACCGCGAGGAGTTCGGGGTCGAGGTTCGCAACTGCTGGCTGCCGGACACCTTCGGGTTCAATGCCCAGCTTCCCCAAATCCTGAGCCGCAGCGGGATCCGGTATTTCATGACGATGAAGATCGCGTGGAACCAGGTCAACCGGTTCCCTCATCATTCTTTCCGCTGGGCGGGCCTGGACGGATCCGAAGTGTTGGCGCATCTGCTGCCGGAGGAAACCTACGCCAGTCCCGCCACGCCTCAGTCGTTGCGCAAGATCGGGGCGAACTATGCGCAGCGCGACGTGTCGCGCCACGCGTTGATGGTGTATGGCATCGGCGATGGGGGTGGCGGGCCGGACGCTGAACATCTTGAGCGGATTGCGCGGGCGCAAACCCTGGGCGACCTGCCCACTCCGGAGCTCGGTTCTGCGGCGGAATTCTTCGAGCAATGGAAAGAGGATGCGGACGCCTTTCCCCAGTGGAAGGGGGAACTCTACCTCGAGCGCCACCAAGGGTGCTTTACCACCCAGGCCGCCGTCAAGCGCAACAACCGCCTCAGTGAGATCGCCCTGCGGGAGGTGGAGTGGGCCGCCGTGCTTGCCGAGCGGCTGGCCGGCAGGCCTTATCCCGTGGCCGAGTTGGATGCGATCTGGAAGGACGTGTTGCTGTACCAGTTCCATGACATCCTGCCAGGCTCGTCTATCAAGCGCGTCTACGACGAATGCGCGCCCCGCTATGCGCAGATCCTGGAACAGCTTGCCGGACTGGTCGCCCGTTCCTACGCGGCCCTCGGGCCCGGGGTGTACAACTCGCTGCCCTGGCCGCGACGGGAGTGGCTCAAGCTGGCGGAACAATGGTGCTGGGTTGATGTGCCTGGGTTGGGCTGCGGCACCCTCACCGAAGCGCCCCTTCCCGCGGTGGTCGCCCGAGAGCGTCTTCTGGAGAACGAATTGCTCCGGGTCGGGTTCGCCGCGGACGGCACCTTGGCTTCTGTGTGGGACAAGGAAACGGGGCGCGAGGTGTTGGCCGCCGGGGAGGCGGGCAACCGGTTTGTGGTCTTCGACGATGGGGGCGATGCCTGGGATTTCCCGATGACTTATCTCGATCAGACCCCGCGCTTCCCTCAACTGGTTGCTGCCGTTCCCCGGGTGGACGGCCCCTGTGCCGTGATGGAGCAGGTCTGGCGAATCGGCCGCTCGGAGATCCGGCAGGCCATCATCCTGAAAACCCGAAGCCGGCAGTTGGAATTTGATACCCAGGTGGACTGGCATGAGGAGAAGGCCATGTTGCGGGTCCGGTTCCCCGTGGCGGTCGCGACCCCCGAGGCGCGATTCGAGATCCCCTTCGGTTCGATTCGCCGTCCGACTCACGAGGACGACTCCTGGGCCAGGGCCCAGTTTGAAGTTTTCGCCCATCAATGGGTGGATCTGGCGCAGTCCGATTACGGCGTGGCCCTGCTCAACGATTGCAAGTACGGCCACAGGGTCAAGGGTCACACGCTGGATCTGAACCTGATCCGCAGCGTGCCGCATCCCGACGTTGCCCTGATTTCGAAGGAAGACCGGTCGGAGGATGGACACGGGCCGATGACCGACCAGGGGCGGCATGTGTTCCGCTATGCCCTGCTGCCCCATGATGGCGGATGGTCGGAGTCGGATCTGACGCGGGCGGCACGGGTGTTCAACACTCCCTTGCACCATGTTCCCGGCGCGGGCGGACGCCGGGTATTTCTGGAGTTGGACCCGCCGGGGATCGAGATTGCCGCCGTCAAGCGTGCCGAGGATGGAAGAGGTTTTATTGTGAGACTGTGCCGGTTGGAATCGACGCCCTGCCATGCCCGCGTGCGGATGAAAATTCCGTATTGTGAGGCGCGGGAAACTGACATGATGGAGGCCGATCTCGGCCCTGTGGATCTGGCTAGCCTGAACTTTGGACCATGCGAGATAAAAACACTGAGGATTATATGAGAAATATCAAGAAACAGTATTCTGTGAGGTCGTGGGTTGGAGCGGCGTGTGGCCTCATCTTGTTGGCGGGTACCGGCGTGGCCCAGGATTACGCGCCTGGCGCCGCCGAAGCGGCCAATACGTTCAAGCAGACGGCCCTTGGCGGGGGCGGGGCGTACAATTATCTGGCGTTGGCGAATCACATCGGGCCCAGCGGCGTGCCGCTCGGCGGCGTGGGCGTGGGGTGTTTCGACCTGGCGCCCGACGGGCGCATCACGCGGGTGGGGTTGAACAACACGTACGAATTTAATTTGATCAAGGATGTCAAAGGCAGTTTTTTTGCCCTCTATCAACATTCCGATTTGAGGAGGCAATTTGGCTGGAAGCCGGTCGCGGAGCGGCTGGTACGGGATGGGGCGAACTACCTGGGGCTCAGCGCAACACCGCAAACCCTTTACCGCGGCCTGTTTCCGACCGCGAACCTGCGGGCTTCCGAAGTTACGGTCGAAGCCTGGTCGTCATTGATCCCCCATGACCTCAAGAACTCCTCCCTGCCGGTGGCGTTCTTCGAGTTGACGATGGCCAATTGCGAGCGGTCCGACTCGGAAATCAGCCTGGCGTTTTCTTGGGAGGATGTGATCGGCCGCCAGATCTTCGACCTCGATGCCGACGCGGTGGCGGGGGCAACGGATATCTACAAGGTCAACGGCTTGACCTGGAAAGTGCAGCCCCGGGTGGAGACCCTGGTGGAGCCCTACAGCGCCGGCGGTTGGCAGGGGCTTCGGCAGCGGGCCGATCAGCCGCTGCGCACGCGCAAGGCGACCTACCAGAACCTGGTGAGCGAGGTGGCCTTGCTGGCCGAGCCGCAGGAGGGACTGACGATCTCGGTCCTTCCCGCCTACGATGTCAATGTCGGCGATGAGGCGTGGCGGCCGTTCCGCGAGACCGGAATCTTTGCCCAACCTCCTGCCCAGTCGGTCCCGCTCTACACCAAGGCCGCGGGCCGAAACATGGCCAGCGCCATTGCGGTCAAGATGCGGCTCAAGACGGGGGAGAAGAAGACCGTCCGCTTCATGCTCGCCTGGTATCATCCGGAATTCATGCCGGATCGCGCTACTCCCGGCGCCGCCTGGGGCACGGCGGACTATGGCCGTTACTACCACAACTTCTTCCCCTCGCTCGACGCCCTGGTGGACTATGCCCGGCAGCAGCGCGCGAGCCTGCGCGCCGGCACTGTGGGCTGGCAGGAGCCGATCCTCCAGAGCACCTATCCCGACTGGCTGAAGTTCAAGCTCATCAACTGCGGGTACGTGATCTACGCCAACACCATCCTGAACAAGGCGGGTGACTTCACGGTCATGGAAGGCGGGATGGGCGGTTTGGCGGGCACCATGGACCAGCGCAACAGCACCTATGCCTACTACCAGAAGCTGTTCCTGGATCTCGACCGCAGCGAACGCCGACTGTTCGCCGCCGGCCAGCTTCCGGATGGCGGCATCCCGCATTTCGACGGCCATTACTTCCACGGGCTGAACTCGCGCGACGGCCGCTTCCCGCTGGTAACCTCCTCGTATCTCGACAATACCACCGGCTGGATGGTGCAGTTGGCCAGCGATTACCGGCTCACCGGCGATCTGGCCGCGCTCAAGGCCAATGCCGGGACGTTCAAGAAAGCCCTCCAGCATCTGCGCGCGAAGATCGGCGCCGACAACCCGTCGGGGATTCCCATCGGTTCGACCACCTTCGAGGATGACTTCTGTCACCCGCCGATCTACGCCTACACGGGCCCCGTCTACCTCTGCGCCCTCAAGGCCGGGGAGATCGTGGCCGGGGCGCTGGGGGACCAGGCCATGTTGCAGGAATGCCGGACCCAGGCCGCCCTCACGCGGTATGGCCTCATCAAGTACCTCTGGAATGGCCGGTTCTTCTCAATGGCTTGCGAGAAGGACGGCCGCCGCGCGCTCAAGGACTGGTTGTTCTCCTCGCAGCTGGCCGGACAATTCCTGAGCCGTCTGGCGTTCGGCGAGGACGTGGTGGCGCAGGACCTGATCGAGTCCTACGTCGTGGCGATGGGGCGGACGGCCCTGAGCGCTTCGCCGGACCACTATACGGATAAGATCTTCGATTTGAGCCTGATGGCGGGGATTGACGAAACCGGATCACGTTGCTGGGGTTTCTATCTCGAAAGCTACACGGCCATGCTGGCCATGCAGGCGGGGTTCCTGGGCGACGGGCTGCAGCTGATGAAGAGCATTCAGGATGTGCATCTGCGCAAGGGCTGGACATGGACCCAGAACCTGTGGAATCCCGGCGAACTGACCTATATGACCGCGCCGGTGACCTGGTTCGTCACCGATGTTCTGGCCGGCAGCAATCTGGATGCGCCCGGACGCACCCTTTCCCTCGCGCCCCTCTTTGCGCAGAATGCCGGTAAGGTTGCCTATCCGATCTATTTTCCGACCTTCTGGGCGATGCTGAGTTGTGATACCGATCGCCACACCGCCCAGTTCCGCGTCATCAAGACGTTCGGGTTGAAGGAGGGCGATCTGGTGCTCGACACCCTCGCGGTGCTGCCTGCTGGCGTTGCCTCCAGCGAGGGCAGGCGGTTCGCCCTGTCGCCGTTCACGGTGCGGGAGGGCGCGGTGCTCGACCTGTCGAAACACTGGGATGCGCTGACCGCCTGGCGCCCGAAACGTTCTGTATTGGCCAGTCCGGGTACGACGCCCGATTTTACGGTCACGCCGGCCATCCCGGATATCCAGTGCGACGGTGGCGTCGTGCGCCTCGTATCGCCGCGCAGCGATGCGACGATTTTCTACACGCTCGACGGCACTGATCCCCGGGAGGCCGGGATCCGGTATCGGAGCGGGGTGCCCGTGAAGCAAGACGGGATACTCCAGGCCCGGCTCAAACTCAAGGATGGCACGTGGGGTATGGTCGTGGGGATGCAACTGAAATCACCGAAGCCGTAGCCTGAAGCTCAGAAAGGAGGAGGATGGGGCGAAGAAATCATTTGATCGCGGTGGCCGTGACGATTCTGCAGTTGAATGCCGGGTTAAGTTTGGCGGATGCCTTGGTGGCGGCCGACAGCAAATTTAAAGTCCAGCCAATTGTGCCGCTGAAGGCCCAGGCGTTTGCGCTAAGGGATGTCCGTCTCCTGGATGGGACGTTCCGGAGCGCGATGGAACTGGATAAATCCTACCTGCTCAGCCTCGAACCCGAGCGTCTACTTCACATGTTCCGGATCACCGCCGGCCTGCCGGCCGCGACCCAGCCCTATGGCGGATGGGAATCGCCCGGCTATGAGTCGCGTGGTCATACCCTGGGGCACTACCTCTCGGCGTGCGCCATGATGTACAGCAGCACGGGCGATGAGCGGTTCAAGGAGCGGGTGGACAGGATTGTGGACGGATTGGCCACGTGCCAGGCGGCGTTGCCGGGCCGGGGATTCAATAAGGGATTTCTCTCCCCCTGTCCCGAGGAGCTCTTCGACCGGGTCGATGCCGGAAAGCCGGTTTGGGCGCCGTACTATGTGCTGCACAAGATTATGGCCGGGTTGTTCGACGCCTCTATTCAGTGCAACAATCAACAGGCGTTGGAGGTGCTCAATCAGATGGCGGGCTGGCTGAAGTTTCGCGTCGGCCGGCTTAGTCATCAGCAACAACAAAACGCGCTTAATATTGAGCATGGCGGCATGAATGAGATGCTTGCCAACCTCTATTCCGTGACGGGTAATCCAGACCACTTGAAACTGGCGAAGGATTTCAACCATGAACTTGTTTTCAGTCCACTCGCCAGAGGTGAGGACAAGCTGGATGGCTATCACGCCAACTGCCAGATTCCCAAGATCACGGGAGCGGTGCGCCAGTTCGAGTTAACCGGCGACAAGTCGCTGGACGCGGTGGCGCAAAATTTTTGGAAGATCGTGGCATTGAACCGCTCCTATACCATCGGCGGCCACGGCGATCGGGAATATTTCTTTCCGATAGTCGATTTCGCCAAGCATCTCGGCCCGAATACCTGCGAGACTTGCAACACCTACAACATGCTGAAGCTGACACGGCACCTGTTCGCGCTGGAGCTGTCGGCGGAGACGATGGATTTCTATGAGCGGGCGCTTTTCAATCAGATCCTGGGTTCCATCGAGCCGCGCAAGGGGATGGTGACCTATTTCCAGTCGCTCAAGCCGGGCCACTTCAAGGTCTACTCCACGCCGGAGAATTCCTTCTGGTGCTGCACCGGCACCGGGATGGAAAACCACGCCAAATATGCCGAGACGATCTATTTCCATGACAACCAAACGCTCTACGTCAACCTCTTCATCGCGTCCGAGTTGACGTGGAAAGCGAAGGGGCTCGTGGTGCGCCAGGAGACGCAATTTCCGGAGAGCGACGCCGTCAAGTTGACCTTGCGGTGCGAGAAGCCGCTTCCGTTGGCGCTGAAGATTCGCTGGCCCTCGTGGGCTCAGAAGGGGTTTGGTGTGGTGATTAATGGGAAGGAAACCAAGATGGACGGCAAGCCGGGGAGCTATGTCACGCTGGAACGCGACTGGCATGATGGCGATACGGTAGAGCTGCGGTTGCCGATGAGTTTGCAAAAAGAGGAGCTGCCAGCAAACAATCCACGGATCGTGGCCCTGTTGCACGGGCCGATCGTGCTGGCCGGGGAGCTGGGCACGGAAGGTCTGGAGAAGGTCAATCCGTGGTCACAAGAGCAGTGTGGGTTGGATCATATCCCCACGCCAATCCTTCCGCAGGTGCTCTGCGAGCCGGGTGAGCTGCTTGGCAAACTGGAACCGGTCGCCGGCAAGTCCATGACCTATCGGACCAAAGGGATCGGTAGGCCGGCGGAGATTACTCTAAGCCCTTTCTATAAGCTGCATTACCAGCGATACTCGGTTTATTGGAAATTATTAAACGAGGCTGAGTGGAAGGAGCGGCAGGATCAGATCGCCGCCGAGGAGGCCAAACACAAAGCGGATGAGGCGCGAATCGTGGATGAGGTCCGGCCCGGCGAGCAACAACCGGAGGTCGACCATAAGTTCAGGGGGGAGCGTAGCAAGGCCGGCGATTTCCGGGACTGCAAATGGCGCGATGCGGTCAACGGTTGGTTCAGTTATGAGATGAAGGTGGCGGCGGAAAAGCCGATGACGCTTCGCTGCCGATACTGGGGATCGGATGTCGGTCGTCACTTCGATATCCTGATCGACGGCGAGAAGATCGCCACACAGACGCTCCCCAAGGACAAGGAGAGCGGCTTGTTCTATGAGGACTACGCCGTTCCCGCCCCGCTCGTCCAGGGCAAGGAGCGCGTGACGGTAACGTTTCAGGCCCGGCCCGGCAGCATTGCCGGCGGAGTTTTTCACGTGTTAATGTTGAAACCATAGCAAAGAAGCAAAGGATGGAATCCATGGAAAAGACGACGAAACCCCCAATGGGAAAGTTCAGTTACTGGCCGCGACGATCGGCACTGGTCGGGGCTGTAATCGGGTTGGTGGCGGTCGCTCCGCCTCAGGTCCGGGCCGAGATCCTGGTGTCGCCTTCGGCGGGGGGGACCGAGGAGTATGCGGCGCGGGAGCTGCAAAACTACTTCTACAAGCTGACGGGCACGTTGCTTCCGGTGAAACAGGGCAATACGCCGAGCGGGGGGAATGAACCGCTCTGCCTGATCGGATCGCCCAAGGACTGGCCGGCCCTGAAGTCGTTGGTGGACGGCGGACAACTGGCATGGAGCGCCACCGAACCCGGCCCCCAGGGCTATGTCTTGAAAACCGCCACGGTTGCCAACCGTCCGGCGCTGATCATTGCCGGCGCCGACCCGGTCGGCAGCCTCTATGGCGTCTACGGGTTGCTCGAGGATCACCTGGGCGTTTCCTTCCTGCCCGATGGCGATGTCCTGGTGCCGCAAAAGGCCTTCTCGGCCTGGCCTGCCTTGGATGAAAAGAAGACGCCCCTGGTGGCGATCCGGGGCGTGCTGCCCTGGGTCAATTTCCCCCAGTCGGCCACCAGTTATTCCTGGGAGGACTGGCGTTTCATCATCGACCAGATGACGCGGATGCGGATGAACTTCCTGCTCATCCACAACTACAACGGCGAGTGCGATCATAACGAGATGTTCCACAACTTCGAGGTGGATGGCAAGATGACGCGCTCCTGGATGGCGACGGCCCGTAGCGGCCACTCCTGGGGCGGCAAGCCGGGCTGGGACGTGAACCGTTATCTGTTCGGCGCGGCCGACTTGTTCGACGACTACGATTTCGGGTCCGAATGCGCGTTGCACAACGAGCGGCTGAGCAACCGGCAGGTCTTCCGCAAGGGTGCGAACCTCTTCCAGCGGGTGATCGCCTACGCCCACCAGCGCGGGGTCCGCATCGGGCTGGGGCTGGACATCGACAAGATCATGCGCCCGGCGTATTCGGGCAGCCTGCGCGCCGACGACCCGCGTGTCATCGAGGCGCGTTGCCGCCAGATCACCAGCGATTATCCCGACCTCGACTACCTGTTCTGCTTCCAGTCGGAAACGCTGGGCGGGTCGCCTGAGGCGAAGAAAACGTGGCGGGCCATCTTTGATGCCTTCCATGAAAAAATACGAAAGGCCTCGCCGCAAACGCGGTTCGCCGTTGCCGGCTGGGGCATCAGTGATAAGGATGTGGCCACGCTGCCGCCCGATGTGATTTGTGCGCCGATCGCGCCTTACTCCGCCAAGTTCGAGAACGGCGCCATCTATGGGGAGCGGGAATACTGGGGCTGTCCCTGGCTCGAACGCGATCTGCTCAGTTCCGTCTATTACTATCCCTATAACATCGATCTGGCCGATACCCTGGCCACGTGGCGGAACCGGGCGCCGAATCTCAAGGGGCTGTACTGCCTGACGTGGCGGCTGGCCGATGCGATTTCCCCGAAACTCTGGTATATTGCCCGCGCGCCGTGGGATACGGCCGACGCCTATAAGACATCGGAAGCCGTCTATCGCGATTATGCCCAGCGGAGTTACGGCCGGGCGGCCGCCCCGGAGGTCACGGCGATCATCAACTCCAACGAGCCTCTGGCCTCGCTAGCCTCGGAGTGTGGCTGGACCCCGGAGTTCGAAGCCAGCGACGAAGGCAAGTCGCTCTTCAATGTCAATTCCCTGGGCTTGTCCGGCGAGGGCGTCGCGGAGTGGCGGACTACAGGAAGTGCATCCGTATACAAACAGGGCAGCAAGGCGATCGGGCCAGTTCTCGGATACATCGATCACGGCAACTGGGCGATCTACCGTCTGGCGGCCGGGCAAACCTTCAGTCCGAAGTGGACCACCTTCCGGGCCTCCGTGGCTTCGGCAACCGCAGGCGGCAGGATTGAAATCAAGCTGGGGGGGCCGGATGGAAAGAAACTGGGCGATTGTCTGGTTCCCGTGACAGGGGATTTTGTCAAGTCCGTGGATATCACGGCCACGCTCACTGTGCCGGAGGCGAAGGAGCTGGCGGAAGCCGAGTCGGTCTGCCTGGTCTTCTCGAGCCGGAACACGGTGGATAACTTGGCCAAGGCGGAGGAGCAGCTCAAGACTCTGGACCGCTGCATCGCGGGGGCGGAGACGGCGGGCCAGAAGCAGAGGCTGGAGTATGTGCACCACCGGATCGCAGCGGCGCGGGACCATATCCTGCTCAACACGAAATTCTCGGCCATGAAGTGGCAGGACTTTCCGGGTCCGATGGAGTCCTGGGCTCACCACTTCATAGGGCGTGTGACGGATATCTCGACGCTGGGGAACGTTGTCAGCATGCAGAACCGGTACGTGCAGAAAAACTACCTGGTGGGGCTGGAGCAGTTGAAGCTGACCGTCAAGGGGGTGCCGTCCGGATTGAGCAGTGTCATTCCCTCCGATCTGCAGGCGCGGGGCACCGCGGAGGGGGCACAGCTGACGTGGACGCTGGCACGGCTGGGAGCGCGCGGGTTCCAGGTCTACCGGGACGGCCGCAAAGTGACGGAGCGGCCCTTGCCGCCGGAGGCCCGCTCCCATCTGGACCGCGCCAACGGGCGGTTCCGCTATACGGTGACGGCGGTTGAGTTTGACGACGGCGAAAGTCTCGCCTCGCTGCCCGTAACCTGCGAGGCGGGGCAGGGCGACAAGACCCCGCCGCGGATCGTGGTGATCTCACCGCCGACGACGGCGATGGCGGGTCAGCCGGTCTGGATCAAGGCGCGCCTGCTGGATAACCGGGTTTACGAACTGCTCTCGGCCACACTCTGCTACCGCCAGCCAGGAGCGGCGACGTGGACGCGAATGCCGATGACGCGGCGGATTAAGTCAACCTTTGTGGCGGTGATTCCGGCGGCGGCGGTGACCCGGGACGGGGTCGAATACTTTATCGAGGCGGGTGACGGGGACAGCCAGAGCGTTTACCCGATCACGGCGCCGGTGCAGGCGGCCTCGTTGACGGTGACGGCGGAAAGCCCGTCCGCCAAAGCGCCTGGCGCCGTAAAGGTGAAGGTGGCGGAGCGGAAGCTGTCGTGGTCGCCGGTGGCGGGGGCAACGCAGTACCGCATTTATCGGGCGGAAGACAAGAAATTCACGGCGGGTCCGGCCACCTGGCTGACCTACGTGGCGGCGGATGCGGAGTTGTCCTTCACGGACAACGGCGAGGATCTGGCGGGACGGGTGATGACCGGCGACTGGTGCTACCGCGTGACGGCGGTGGACAAGGATGGCCGCGAGGGACCACCCAGCGCGTCGGTGGCGGTTTGTTATGAGGCTTTGGGGAAGTAGCCCAGGCTCAACAGGACGGCATAATAACAGGGATGAAGGGGTATGATTATGTGTGAGCGATCCAAGGCGATTGGCCAAGGTTACTCCAGTATCGTGGCTTCAAGGGTGTGCAGGCTGCTGGTGTTTTCCGGTCTGATCGCATTGATGTCACAGGCTCACGCCGAGATTCTCCTGTCCCCTCTGGCGGGTCCGGCCGAGGATTATGCCGCGCGTGAGCTGCAAATGTACTTCTACAAGCTGACGGGCACGGTGCTGCCGGTAAAGCGGGCCGATGCGCCGGCGGCGGGCAATGAGCCGCTGTGCCTGATTGGCTTGCCCAAGGACTGGCCGGCCTTGAAGTCGCTGGTGGACGGCGGGCAACTTGCCTGGACGGTCGACAAACCCGGGCCGCAGGGCTATGTGTTGAAAACCACCACCCTCGGCAATCGTCCGGCGATGATCGTCGCCGGGGCCGACCCGATCGGCTGTCTCTACGGTGTTTATGGATTGCTGGAAGATCACATGGGGGCTTCCTTCTTTTCGGACGGTGATGTTTTGCGCCCGCAAAAGGCCTTTTCGGGTTGGCCGGCCGTGGATGAAGAAAAGACTCCAGCCGTGGCTCATCGCGGGATCGTTCCGTGGACTGCCTATCCCGCTGGGTCCACGAGTTACTCCTGGGACGACTGGCGGTTCATCATCGACCAGATGGCGCGGATGCGGATGAACTTCCTGCTCCTCCACAACTACAACGGCGAGTGCGACCACAATGGGATGTTCCACAACTTCGAGGTGGACGGCCAGATGACGCGCTCCTGGATGGCGACGGCGCGCAGCGGGCATTCCTGGGGCGGGAAGCCCGGCTGGGACGTGAACCGCTATCTGTTCGGCGCGGCCGACTTGTTCGACGACTACGATTTCGGGGCCGAATGCGCGTTGCACAACGAGCGGCTGAACAACCGGCAGGTCTTCCGCAAGGGCGCCAACCTTTTCCAGCGGGTGATCGCCTACGCCCACCAGCGCGGGGTCCGGATCGGGCTGGGGCTGGACATCGACAAGATCATGCGCCAGGCGTATTCCGGAAACCTCCGGGCCGACGACCCGCGCGTTATTGAGGCCCGTTGCCGCCAGATCAGCGATGATTACCCTGAGCTTGATTATCTTTTCTGTTTTCAGTCAGAAACATTGGGAGCAACAGCCGAGGCGCGTCAGCAGTGGCGGGCCATATTTGACGCCTTTTACGAAAGAATACGAAAGGTATCCCCCCGAACACGGTTTGCGGTTGCCGGATGGGGCATCCGGGCCGAGGATGTCGCCACCTTGCCGGCCGACGTGATTTGTGCGCCCATTGCTCCTTACTCCGCCAAGTTTGAAAACGGATCAATTTACAAGGGAAGGGAGTATTGGGGGTGTCCCTGGCTGGAGCGGGATATGGTGAGTTCCATGTATTACTATCCCTATAACATCGACCTGGCCGACACCCTGGCCACGTGGCGCAACCGGGCGCCGAATCTCAAGGGGCTGTACTGCCTGACCTGGCGGCTGACCGACGCGATCGCGCCGAAGCTCTGGTACATCGCCCGCGCGCCGTGGGACACGGCCGATACCTATAAGACATCGGAAGCCGTCTATCGCGATTATGCCGAGCGGAGTTACGGCCAGGCGGCCGCCCCGGAAGTCACGGCGATCATCAACTCCAACGAGCCTCTGGCCTCTCTGGCCGGGGAGTGTGGCTGGACCCCGGAGTTCGAACCCAGCGACGAAGGGAAGTCGATCTTCAATATGACGAGCCTGGGTTTTTCCGGCGAGGGCGTCGCGGCGTGGCGGACTGCCGGCGGTGAATCCGTTTACAAGCAGGGCGGCAGGGCGATCGGACCTGTTCTCGGGTACATCGATCATGGCAACTGGGCGATCTACCGTCTGGCGGCCGGGCAGACCTTCAACCCGAAGTGGACCACCTTCCGGGCCTCCGTGGCTTCGGCAACCGCAGGCGGCAGGATTGAAATCAAGCTCGGCGGGCCGGATGGAAAGCGGCTTGGTACCTGTTTGGTTCCTGTGACGGGGGATTTTGCCAAGTCCGTGGATATCACGGCCACGCTCACCCTGCCGGAGGCGAAGGAGCTGGCGGAAGCCGAGTCGGTCTGCCTGGTCTTCACGAGCCGGGACACGGTGGATAACCTGGCCAAGGCGGAGGAGCAGCTCAAGACCCTGGACCGCTGCATCGCGGGGGCGGAGACGGCGGATCAGAAGCAGAGGCTGGAGTACGCGCGCCACCGGATCGCGGCGGCGCGGGATCATATCCTGCTCAATACGAAATTCACAGCCATGAAGTGGCACGACTTTCCGGGGCCGATGGAGTCCTGGGCCCAGCACTTCAACGGGCGTGTGACGGATATCTCTTCGCTCGGTACGGTTGTCAGCATGCAGAACCGGTACGTGCAGAAGAACTACCTGGTGGGGCTGGAGCAGTTGAAGCTGACCGTCAAGAGGGTGCCGTCCGGATTGAGCAGTGTCATCCCCTCCGATCTGCAGGCGCGGGGCACCGCGGACGGGGCCCTGTTGACGTGGTCGCTGGCACGACTGGGTGCACGTGGGTTCCATGTCTACCGGGATGGCCGGAAAGTGTCGGAGCGGCCCTTGCCGCCGGAGGCCCGCTCGTATCTGGACCGCGCCAACGGGCGGTTCCGCTATACGGTGACG
>CAIZMS010000394.1 GCA_903934155.1 uncultured bacterium
CGCTCCGGAGGGGTGGCAGAGCCCGGTTGAATGCGCGTGACTCGAAATCACGTTTACCTCACGGTAACGGGGGTTCAAATCCCTCCCCCTCCGCCATCCTTCGAAGCACAAGCGAAGCGCAGTGCGTAGGAGGGTGTTGCCGAAGGGGAGGCGATTCTGATATGAATAAACCCACCAATGGTCGTGGAGGTTTTTATGTTCCTACAATATACCAGCGCGGACGGAAAGCGTCATGAACTGCTTCTTTCAGGACGGGCATCCCTGACATTTGGGCGATCCCCGGAGGCGGATGTCAATATTCCGGAAACCCGAATCTCCCGGATTCACGCCGAAATCCGTCCCTGGGATCAGGATTTCGTGATCAAGGATATGCACTCCCGGAATGGAATCACCCTGAACGGCGCCCGCACCGAAGTGGCCGTCCTGAAGCCGGGGGATGTCATCCGTATCGGAACCCACGAGTTCACCGTCGAGCAGGAAGCCATGAAAGGCACCCGCACCATTGTCCGCGAAGTCGCCCAGGAGCTCGAAGAAGGCAAAGGCTACCGCACCATCCTTCGTGAAATCGTCCAGAGCACGGATGTAAAGAAAAAGAATCCAGAAGTCAGAAGCCAGAAGTCAGAATAAAGAAATCTGCAACTGTCGTCTGCAAACTGGAGAAGTTTATTTTCCCCCGACTTCTAAATCCTGAATTCTGACTTCTGATCCGCGTGATGCCTGACATCACGGCCTTCGACAACGAAAATGGTGACCTCGGAAATGTTCGTGGCGTGATCGCCGATCCGTTCCAGATATCGGGACACAAGGAGAAGATTCAGGGCCCGCGCCACGGAAGCCGAATCGCGGGTCATGTATTCCGTCAGCTCCTGCGCAATATCTTCCTTCAAGTCATCCAGCCGGTCATCCCGCAACAGGACTTCGCGGGCCAGATCCACATTCCGATTTACGAAGGCATGAAGGCTGTCGCGCACCATACCCCGGGCGATCATGGCCATTTCCGGAATGATCTCGAAAGGTTTCAGCGGCGGCTCCTTCAGCAGGCTCTGGGCGCGCTGGACAATATTGATGGATTCATCCGCCAGGCGCTCCAGTTCGGCATTCGCCTTGGCCGCACCCAGGATGAACCGCAAGTCGCCCGCCGCAGGTTGGTGCAAGGCAATCAGCTTCAGACAGGTCTCGTCAATCTCCACCTGCATATGATTGACCTGCTCCTCGCGCTGGTAAACCCCGGGAATCACCGCCTCATTGCGCTCCACCACCGCCTTGATCGCATCGGCAATCATCACCTCCGCCATCGCGCTCATCTTCATCAGGTGATATTTCAACGCCTGCAGATTTTCATCAAAATGTCGTTCCATCGTTATGTCCCTCCAAGAGACTCATCTGAGCCTCCCCTTCGTCAAGTATTCAGAATTCAGAAGTCAGGAGTCAGAAGGCCCATCACCCGGCCCCTACCCTGCATTCTGACTCCTGAATGCTGACTTCTGACTCCTTCTTACCCGTACCGTCCGCTCACATAATCCTGGGTTCGCTTATCCTTCGGGCTGGTGAATATCCCCGCCGTTGCTCCGAATTCTATCATTTCGCCCAGCAGCATGTAACCGGAATAGTCCGAGATCCGGGCCGCCTGCTGCATGTTATGGGTCACAATCACAATGGTGTACTTCGCCTTCAAATCCAGCATCAGTTCCTCGATCCGGGCGGTAGCGATCGGATCCAGGGCCGAACAGGGCTCGTCCATGAGAATCACCTCCGGCTCCACGGCCAGGAGCCGTGCCACACACAGCCGTTGCTGCTGGTCCAGTGGTAACTCCAGCGCGGACTGGTTCAGCTTGTCCTTGAGCTGATCCCATAGCCAGGCGGCCTTGAGACTCCGCTCCACAATCTCCTCCACGGCATGCCCGTCGCGCAGTCCCGCCACCCGCAACCCGAACGCCACATTGTCATAAATCGACAGCGGAAACGGATTGGGCCGCTGAAAAACCATTCCCACCCGTTTGCGAAGCAAGCAGACATCGGTGCCCGGGGCGTAAATATCCCGCCCCTCCAGAAGGATCGACCCGGAAACCCGAACCCCCGTGATCAGGTCATTCATCCGGTTCAAGGTTCTGAGCAATGTGGACTTCCCGCAGCCGGAGGGCCCGATCAGAGCGGTGATATGACGGCCCTTAACCTCCATGGGAACCTGCTTCAGGGCATGAAACTCCCCGTAATACAAATCCAGAGCGCTGACACTGATGACGGGATCTGTGCTCATCCGAACCTTCCTGTCACATAATCGTTCGTCCGTTGATCATCCGGCACGGTAAAGATTTTTTCCGTGGGCCCGTGCTCCACCATATCGCCCATCAGGAAAAAAGCCGTTTCATCGGCCACCCGAGCAGCCTGCTTGGTGTTGTTGGTGACCAGAATAATGGTGTATTTCGCCTTCAGAATCGTCAAGGCCTCCTCGATCTTGGCCGTGGAAATTGGATCCAGCCCGGAACACGGCTCGTCGAGAAGGATCACTTCAAGTTCCTCCATCGCCAGAACACGCGCCAGACAGAGCCGCTGCTGCTGCCCCCCCGAGAGGCGCAGCCCCGACATCGTCAGCCGGTCCTTAACCTCATCCCACAGGAACGCCGCCTTCAGACTCGTCTCAACAATCTCCTCCAGCCGCTTCCGGTTCCGAACCCCGGACAGTCGCGGTCCGTACACCACGTTCTCGAAAATGCTCATCGGCAGGGCCACCGGCAGGGCAAACAACATTCCCACCCGCTTCCGCAAGGTCACCACATTAAACGAGGGGTGATAGATATCCTGCCCATCCAGCAAGACCTGCCCGTCGATATGCGTCGCCGGCGCCAAGTCATTCAACCGGTTCAGCGCCCGCAGGAAGGTGGTTTTTCCGGAACCCGACGGGCCGATGACACCCAGAATCCTGTTGGCAGGAATGTTCAGCGTAATCCCGCGCAATGATTCCTCCTGTCCATGGAATACACGAAAATCATGCGCGGCAATTTTGATAGCCCACTCCGCGTTCATCTGGACCTCCTGGCAATAAAGCGGTGCATCATGCTGTAGGCAGCCAGATTCACCAGGAGTACGGAAATAATCAACACAGCGGCCGTCGCGTAGGCTTTCTCATTCGAGATGCCCTCGCGGGCCAGGATGTAGAAATGGACCGACATCGTGCGCACCGAATCAAACGCCGAGGCCGGCATCCGGAGCGCCGAACCCGCCGTGAAGATCACCGCCGCCGTCTCTCCGATAGAACGCCCGATTCCGAGCATCACACCGGTCACAATTCCCGGCAGAGCATTGGGCAGCACCACCTTGAGCACCGTCTCCCAGCGCGTGGCACCGAGCGAAAAACTCACCTCGCGATAGGAGTTCGGCACGGCACGGATGGCCTCCTCGGACGTCCGGATAATCGTCGGCAACACCATGATCGCCAGAGTCAGCCCCCCGGACAACAGGCACCAGCCCATTTTGAGCATCACGACAAAGAATATGAAGCCGAACAATCCGAACAGGATGGAGGGAATCCCGGCCAGACAATCGGTACCGAATCGCAGCACCTGGGTGAGCCGGGTTTCCCGGGTATACTCCGTGAGATAGACGGCGGTTCCCACGCCCAGCGGCAGGGCGATAGCGATGGCCATCAGCGGGAGCAAAACGGTTCCCACCAATGTCGGGAATATCCCGCCCGCCCGGCCCATATCCTTCGGCGCCGAGAACAGGAATTCCCCGTTAATCCCCGGCAACCCCTTGCTCAGCACAAACACAATGATAAACACCAACACCACGACCGTGAACACGGTGGCCGCGCCGAGGACGGTCACCGCCAGCGCCTGGGTATATTTGGGAGGAATTCTCACTTCCGGCCCACCCTCCCCTTGATCGTCGAGAGCGCAATTCCGTTCAGGATCATGATCACGACAAACAGCACAACCCCCGTGGCAAACAAGGCTTCGCGGGCCATTCCGGTAGCGTTCGCCATCTCCAGGGCGATATTCGCCGTCAGGGTTCGAACCGGATCCGTCACCGAATGGGGAACCTTCACCGTATTGCCCGCCACCATGATCACGGCCATTGTCTCGCCCAGGGCACGCCCCATCGCCAGGATGATACTGGCGATGATTCCGGACCGCGCGGCCTTGATCGTCACCATGTAGACACTCTGCCAGCGGGTCGCACCCAGCGCCAGCGCCCCCTCCCGATAGGAATTGGGAACAGCGCCAATGGCATCGGTCGAGATGCTGATGACAGTGGGGAGCACCATGATCCCGAGAATCACCGAGGCCGCCAGCACGGAAAGACCCGGCCCGCCCATGGTGGCGCGGATCCATGGCGCCAAAACCATTACGCCCAGAAACCCGAACACCACGGACGGAATTCCAGCCAGCAATTCAATGGTCGGCTTGACAACCCGCATGACCGGCTTTGGCACGAATTCATTCAGGAATATCGCTCCCGCCACGCCGAGCGGCGCGCCAATCAGCATGGCACCCAAAGTGACCCACAGGGAAGCCACAATCATGGGATAAATCCCGTATTTCCCCGCCATGGGATCCCACTCGGAGGCAAAGAGGAAATCCCGCAACCCCACCTTGAACATGAAGGGCAAGCCCTCCTTGAAAATGAACACGGCAATCAGCAACAAACTGGCAACGGCCGAAAAGGCCACTGTCATCAGCGCATATTTGGCTATCTTTTCGCCGTTGAGGTTCATTTCAGGGGTCAGGGGTCAGGGGTCAGGGGTCAGGAAAAACTTTCTTTCCTGAACCCCGAACCCTGCCC
>CAIZMS010000395.1 GCA_903934155.1 uncultured bacterium
TATTATGGGAACCTTGGCAAAACGGATTTAATGCCGGTTATGAGCGAGATCAAGAAGGCTGGCGAGTGTACTATGTCATTGGAGGGTGCGGCGATTTTTCTGCAGGCCACGAACGCAACCAAGCGCATTTTTAAACAGGAGGAAGAGTTTCCGCATTGGAGTGTATCCGCCACCATGAATGACGCCCGGGGAATTGGTATGACGGTTACGGGTGACGGGAGTAACGCCATCCTGGTGTTCAGCATTGAAGGATCAGGTCACCGGGACTATGTGGTGAAGCTTGATTTTAAGGGTCCTCGCGAGATTGAAATTCCAACGGGCGAAGTGGCATGGTCCGACCCCTGCTGGGGGTGGCGCGGGGAAGCCCGTGATATCCGCTATGGGGCCATTTGCCGGGTATCTCTGGGGATCGGAATGATTCCGCCGGAAACAGTGGTGGCCGTGAAAGTTCAGAATTTGCGCATTCTCAAAGAGATGAATGCGGAGCTGAAAAACCCCGTGATTAAGATTAACGAGGGAACTCTGAGCGTCAGAGGAACCATCCAGAGTGATTGTTATCTTTGGTATCTCGGAGGCGACACCGTCGGGGTTTATGATTTGAACTGGAAAAAGCTGGCCGATTTACCCGTTAAAAAGAACGCTTTTAACGTGCCCTCAGGGGAAAGTACGATTACCCTGTTGAATCCGGAGGCCGACTCCCAGCCATGGCTGGAGTGCCAGTTCTTTGTGAAAGATGTGCCTTGGATTTTAAAGAAATAAGAGAAAGGAATGGAGAAGCCCATGGAAACTTTGAAAAATGTGCTGGTGTCGCTTTTTTTTCTTGGATCCGCGGTAGCGTTTGCCGCTGACAGCGCAGATGGAGCGGACTCTCGTCTTCTGGATCAGATACGGAAGGCAACCCCGCAGGTCATCCTGGCGGGGAATCAAAATTCAGCAGGCGTCGTGGTCGAGGGGGCGTGGCGGCATGGGCTTTGGTCTGGACGCGTCATCAATCGATCCAAGGCCTCCGTGTCCATTGAGGAGATTGTCCTTTTTGAGTTGGATCACGGATTGCCGCCCGAGACACGCGTGTACGGGGAATCGTTCCAGATGCTGGCCCAGATTACGGGAACATTGCGAACCCCTGAAGACCTTGGTACCTACCCGGACCGCAAGCATTATCGTATTCCCGAAGCTCCGGGATACCGGGTGGCTTCCGGTCTTTTGACACTATTCCCCGAAAAAGGCCAGGTTCTGGCCCTGGCCTTCACCTCCTGCAACAAGTTCATTGGGCGTATCGGGTTTAATCAAGCCAGGCTGAAGGCCTATCTTGAAACAGAAGGGCTCAGCCTGCCGCCGGGCGGGGTTTGGAAGCTTGAGCAATTCGGAGTCATAAGCGGCTCAAGCCGGGGCGTGGTGCTGGATAAGGTGGCGCAGGCCATCCAGAAGAACAACCCGCGCCCGCTTCCCGCGAAACCGCCCACCGGCTGGTGCTCCTGGTATACGTTCTACGAGAATGTGACGGTTCAGGACATCGTCACAAATCTGGAGTTCTCGCGAAAGAACCTTCCGGAACTTCGTTACATCCAGATTGATGATGGCTACCAGTCGCGGATGGGGGACTGGCTTGAAACCGGCAAGGCTTTTGGAGGGAACATCAAAAGTGTCTTGAAGCAGATCAGGCAGGCCGGCTTTGAGCCGGCCATCTGGGTGGCCCCGTTTATCGCCGAAAAGGATTCCTTAATCTTTCAGAAGCATCCCGACTGGTTCGTCAAGGATCGTGATGGGCGTCCGCTCGATTCAAGCACGATCGGTTTTGGCGGATGGCGTTGCGCCCCCTGGTATGTTCTGGATGGAACCCATCCGGACGTCCAGAAGCACCTCGAAGCGGTCTTCCGGACGATGCGGGAGCAATGGGGGGTAACCTACTTCAAGCTTGATGCCAACTACTGGGGCGCGATCCACGGAGGCCGGCACTACGATCCCAAGGCAACGCGAATCGAGGCGTATCGTCAGGGAATGCAGGCGATGCGCAAGGGGGCGGGGGATGCCTTTATCCTCGGCTGTAATGCCCCTATGTGGCCCTCCCTGGGATTGGTTGACGGGATGCGGACGTCCGGCGACATTGCGCGCAGCTGGAATGCCTTCAAATCCTGCGGCTTGGAAAATCTCTCGCGAGGCTGGCAAAATGGTAAGCTTTGGTGGAATGATTTCGACTGCCTGATTCTGACCGAACGATCCCAAAAGGACAGTGCTACGGGTTATACCGCAAAGGATGCGCCTCTGTCTGAAAATGAATTCCGGCTGCACGCCGCCACCATTCGAGCGTCTGGCGGCCTGGTGTTGAGCGGGGATGACCTTGCGCAACTCAAGCCTGAACGGCTGGCGATGCTTAAGAAGTTGAGCGCCCCATCCGGCAAAGCCATGAGCTTCGACGATGCTGACTTTACCGTAGGGCGCGTTAAGTTAGGCGACAAGGCCGAGGAGATCGCGTTATTCAACTGGGGCGATCAGCCTGTCACGCGTATCGTGACGATTCCGCCTGGCTCACGGGTCACCGACTTCTGGACGGGGGAATCGGAAATGATCAAGGGCGATTCAGTTGCACGCGAAATCCCCCCGCATTCGGCAGGGTTGTTCCAATTGCGGAAATAAATAATGGCTTGTGTCCTCTAAAATGAGGATGGGCACAGTGATGGCGTTTGTTAGGGTGGAAGCCGTGAAAATTCCCCAAGTAATAGTGGTGGTAGCCTTGGCGGTAGCCGTGAATGCTTCGGAATCCAACGTGTTGGCCTCCAGAGAGTTCCAGATTACCAGCTATGGGGCCAAAGCCGGCGAGGGTTTTCTCAATACCACGGCCATCCAATCGGCTATCGACGCGTGCAGCAAGGCTGGCGGCGGACGGGTCACGATACCAGCAGGCCATTTTGTGACCGGCACGATCTTCCTCAAGGATAATGTGACGTTGCAGGTTGATCAGGAGGCCGTGCTGATGGGTAGCACTCATCTTGAGGACTACGCCACGAATATCGTGGGTGCCCTTGAGGCGCCGGCCTTTAACCGCTGTCTAATCTACGCGTACAAGGCGAAAAACATCGGCTTTACCGGAAAAGGCCTTGTGGACGCACGGGGAACCCCGGCGGCATTCCCGGTGAACATGAATCAGAAACTGGGTGAACGACCGATGCTTATGAGGCTTGTCGAATGTGAGAATGTCAACTTCAAGGATCTGTCTTTCAGGAATCCGGCTTCCTGGGGCCTTCACATGGTGTCGTGCCGGAATCTGCATTTCGAGGGGATCCGGATGGAGAGTAAGCATAACAACTTCAACAATGACGGGATTGATCTGGATGGATGTGTGGACGTGCTTGTCGAGAATTGTGTGATTAGGTCGGGAGACGATGCCATCTGTCCCAAGAGCACGACGTCTCAGCCTTGTTCCAACATCGTGGTGCGTGGCTGTGAGCTCAGCAGTGATACGGCCGCGATCAAGCTCGGCACCTCGTCAAAAGGCGGGTTCAAGAACATTAAGGTCAGCGATTGTCGGTTTCGGGATTGCCCGATGGGTGCGATCAAGTTGCTGGTGGTTGATGGAGGATCGTTGGAGAACGTGGAGATATCAAACATCAAGATGGATAACGTTGGTGGACCGATTTTCATTCGGTTGGGCAACCGCGGGCGGGTTTATGATAAACCAACCGAACAAGTTTATGACCAGGGAAAGATGCCGGAGGGGGTGGCGGTCGGGGTTTTGCGCCATGTGAAGATCAAGAACGTCGAGGCCACGGTGTCGGGCGATAAACGGGATCGCCAGGGTATCATGATCACCGGAATTCCCGGGCATCGGGTTGAGGACGTGGAACTTGAAAACATGAAGATCAGCTTCCCCGGGGGAGGGACGGCGGAGGATGCCCGGCGTGTTGTCCCGGAAGATGTGGCCCGTTATCCCGAGCAGTTCTTTTTTGGCGTCCTGCCGTCCAGCGTGCTCTATGCGCGGCATGTGAAGGGGCTTGTGGTGCGGAATCTGGACGTGACGTTCGACAAGCCTGACGTCCGCCGTCCGATCTGTGTGGAGGATGTGGAAGGGATGGAGCAGGCAGGAGTGTTGGTGCATTAACGGTGGTGGGGATGAAGAGGATATGCATATGAAAACAATTAGGACAATGGTGTTGATGGTGACTGTGGGTGCCTTGGGGATTCCGGGGCTCCGGGCGGAGGAA
>CAIZMS010000396.1 GCA_903934155.1 uncultured bacterium
GCATCCGAGGGAACTTCCATGGTGCTGACTGTCGCATCGGTCGGACGGTCGGAAACCACCTCCTGCTCCGGCGGCTTCTCCAACTCCTGCTTCACGACCTCTTCCACCTTCTCCAGGACTTCCGCCTTGGTCTCCATCATCGTCACTTCAACCTCGGGCGCCTTTTCAGTCGAGACACCGACTGAGAATTGAATCAGGAGAACCAGTCCCAAAACATGAAAAAACACAGAGCCAACAGGCCCCCATGCATGCTTTTTCAACGTAAACATCAATTTATCGTAATCAATATTCATGTCAGAGTCCCTGAAATCGGATTCTCAGAACAACACTTCGTATTACCGCACAATCCCGAGATATTACAAAATACTCTAGGCGCCGCCGGAACTAACCACGGACAGGTTGACTAATCCGAGTTTGGAGCAAATATCCAAAAGCTCGATCAGCTTTCCATGCGGCGACTCGTTTGTACATTGAATCAGAACGGTTTGCGTCTTATCAAGATCCGCCAGCTTTCCGAGCAGGCTCGTCAACTGTCGACTGTCTACCCCGCGATCATTGATAGTAAAACCGTCCGGAAAAACTGTAACCCGGATGATTTTCGCCTGTGACTCCTGCTGGGATGACTTTTCCGCCTGGGGCCGGAAAACATCCAGATTGGTCAACACATCCACCGGATGGGCCGAGACCAGGAAGAAACTAAGCAGCTGAAACGCCACGTCGATCATGGCCGTCAGGTTCAGTTCCCCCGCGGTAAACGTACTTCGCCGTCTTTTTCTAGCCATGTTATCCTCCGGCCTAGGCTCTTTCCTTCAGCGCCGTAAACTTAATTTTGTAGAGTCCGGCCGCCGTACAGGCATCCATGACCTTCCGAACGGTCTCATGCTTCACCCGGGCATCGGCCCGAATCAGAACAGGGACTTCATTTCCCCGCGCATCCAGTCTCGCTTTCCTCAGGATGGTAGTCAGCATCTGAACCGGCATCGCCGTTCGCGCAATGGACACGAGTCCATTATCGCTGACATCCACCTTGACCTCGTACGGATTTTTGGTGTTACTCACCTTACCGTTCGGGGCCATGGCGAGCTTGATCCGGTCGTCAATCGCCTTTTCCTGCATATTGACGGTACAGACAAAGAAAATGATCAGCTGGAACACCACGTCGATCATCGCGGTCAGGTTACCGTTCAGCGCTTCGTCTTCTCTTTTTTCCTTCATACGAGGAACTCTCCGGATGATTATTCCGCGACGACTTCGACATTACGCAGCGACTTGATCATATCGAGCGTCAGGGCTTCCATACGCAGAATACTGCTCATGCAGCGATTCTTGAAATAATAGAAGAAAATCGTCGCCGGAACGGCGGTTCCCAGACCGATGGCCGTGGCCCACAATCCGTGCGAAATGTTGACGGCCAGCATGGCCGACTGAGCCGCACCCGCCTCCATCGTACCCAGGGTCAGGAAGGCAAAAATCATTCCCTGCACGGTACCGATCAGCCCCAGCATCGGCGTCGTATTGGCGATCACGCTCAGATAGGTGACGCGGCTCAGCAGTTTTTCGGTCTCCAGGTCGGCCGCCACGCTCACGGCATCCTGAACCACTTCATACCCTTCCTCTACCTGGGCAAACCCGGCCTTGAGAATATTCGCCAACTGACCCGGCGTGGTATCGCAATGCTGGATCGCCTTCAGCAGGTCTCCCTGCTCCATGGCCGTCCGGACATTGCTGATCAAATCCGGAGGCATAATCTTGGCATCCTTGATGTTGATGAACGAATCCACAATCAACGCCACACTGACGACTGAACAGGCGATCAGCATCAACCAGATGACCATACCGAACCAACCGGCGTTCAGAACGATCGCCAGGAAGCCGCCACCCCCGTGCCCACCCTTTTTGGCGCCCTCGGCCTCGGTCTTATCCAACTCCAAGGCTCCCGCTGCCGCCGCAGGCGCGCTTGCCACCGCCGCAGCCCCGCCACCCGCCGCAGGGGCCGGATCCGCCGCCTTCACCCACTGGGCTGACAACACCATGCCGAAAACCGCCACAACCAATCCCATCCACAACGCTTTTTTCATCACCCGTTTCTCCTTGCTTCGTTTTCTTTAATCCCACAATCCTCTCACCCGCCCAGCTTCCTTGCGTAGGGGCTGTTCGGATACAACGACAACAGTTTCTTCTTCAACTCATCCGCACGCGGATCCCGCATTTCATCCAACACCTGAACCGCCTTGAAAAGAGCCTCGGGATGAATATCCCGAGCCTCCTCATACAGCAAAACGGCACGGAGGTAATCCAAAACGGCATCCTCCCGCTTCCCGTCCGCCTTGTTTAAATCCCCGCGCCTGACAATCGCCAACGAGGCCAGAGTCTTGGAATCCCCTGTAATGGCCTCATTCAGTTGTTTTTTCAGAACAGCCGTCATTTGCGCTCCCATCAGGGCAGTCCAATACAAACCGTACTGCTCATCGGTGATCTGGCCCTTGGGCGTGCTCTCCATGAGATCTCCCATGACCTGTGCCGCTTTCTTGAAATCATTCTTCGCGAAATAGGCATTGGCCAGGAGTTCACGCGCCCGGGCATCCCACTGCAACCGTT
Source organism: uncultured bacterium (assembly GCA_903934155.1). GTDB lineage: Bacteria > Verrucomicrobiota > Kiritimatiellia > CAIKKV01 > CAITUY01 > JAABPW01. Next base: position 2,599 of record CAIZMS010000396.1, read on the forward strand.
TATACCGCACGGCCAAATCCTCAAGAACCGGAATGGCCGCCTCATATTGGCGGGCGGCGACGGCTTGGGCGGCCTTGTCAAATTCTGCAGGCTTGGTAATCTCGAGCGAATCCACCTCGTCGCCCGAAACAGGAATCATGGACCCATCGGCACCTTCGACCTGGTATTCCCGCCGGACCTCAAACCACTTGATCCGGACTCCGGTCAGTTCCTTGCCATCCGTTTTCCTCAGCACTTCCGCGGGGGAGACCCGGGCGGATATCGCCAAAGTAACCATCCCCAAAGCCAGAGCGATCGCTATCTTGCGGTTCATGGTTTTTTCATCCTTATTACCGGCCCGACGCGAGCTTGGCCTTCGCCTCATCCCGGCCCTGACGCGCCTTCACAATAAACTGCCCCTGGGGGAACTGCTTCATATAGGTTTCACAGGCCTCCTGAAGGCCATCCATCTTTCCGGTTTCACGGAACAACGGAAGACTCCGATCAAAGGCCGTTTCAACATGGGGACGGACTTTGACATTGGAGGGATCCACGAACAACAGAATTCTCTGGTAGGAGGCCAGAGCACCCATCTTGTCGCCCATCAACACCTGAATTCCGGCCATTTCAATATCCGCCTTGACCATCATGTCCGGTTCCCGCGAATACTGGCGCACTTTTCCCATGGCGGAAAACGCTTTTTTAAACAGTTCCTTTGATTGCTGCGGATCCGAGATCTTCTTGGCGAGTTCCGCGTAACACCGGCTGAGGGCCAGGTTGACATCGATCACGTAACCTGATTTTTGGTATTTCCCAAGAAAATCCTCCAGAACCTTGACGGCCTCCTCAAACTTCCCGGCACCCGCCAAAGCCCACCCCATTGCCACTGTCGCCCCCTGCCACAGCGGGATATCCTTAGATTTGCGGGCCTCCGAGAGCAGAAGTATGGCCGTTTCAAACTCCTGGGCATCCAACAGCACCCGCCCTGCCCGCAGGAACTGCGACGCATTGAATAATTGCGGCGTTTTGGCCATCTCGGCATACACCGTCACAGCCTTGGCCTTCTCCCCCATGTTCATGAGCGAATCCGCGCGCACAAAAACCATATTCAGGGCCTGCTGGCTCTCCGGATAATTCTTGGCCAGGCGGTCAAACGTCTTCCCCGCCTCATCTGCCTTGTTCAGCAGGTAATACAGGGTTCCCATCGCGCCCAGGATCGACGGCGCAAACTCGGATTTGGGGTACTCCTTCAGAAACAATTCATACCCCTCGATGGCCTTGGCCTGGTAAAGAGGAACCTGGTTGGCCGGCTCCCGAAGCCGGGTATAACACTGGGCCTTGGAATACAGGGCCAGTTCCGCAAACCTCCGAATCTTTGCGGCATCTTCAGGCGCTCCCGCAAAAGAGGCCCCATCCTGGTTGATCTGCTTAAGAAGACGGGCGTATTCATTCAGGGCAGCTACCGTCATCCCGGCGGATCGGTACTCATCCGCAAGCCTCAGGCGGGCGGACAACACCTCCACCCCGACTGAAAGCTGGGCAATATAGTTGGTCAGAGAGGAAATGGCGTTAGTGTGGTCATCCTGCATGGACAAACAGTAAGCCTGCCGGCTCAGTGCATCGGGGTAAACACGCGCCCTGGGATACTCCTCCACAATTCTCTGGAAATTCTGCAAGGCCTCCACGGTGTTTGTCGCCCGCAGAGCTGTCTCACCTTGCCGGAAGAGAATGGACGCGACTTTCGTATGATTGGGATAGCGTCGGTAATAGAGCTGGTAAACCGAATCGGATTTCAACCAGGCACGGCGGTCATCGTAGGCCGACGCCACCGCCAGTAACGCATTCCCCGCCTCCTCATACTGGTTGGTGGTCTGGCAAAACCGTTCCGCCAGGAATTCGGTCATCGCCCGGGCATAGGGATCATCCTGGAGTTCCACATAACTTCGGGCTAACTCACTCACCGCCCCGGGCACCCCCTTGAAGGCATCCGTGATGTTGAGAATATCTACATATTTTTCGGCCGCGTTTTTAAAATCCTGCTGCTGGAAAAGAAGATGGGCCTCCTTCAACTGTTCCGTCACCATCTGGGTGTTGTCAAACTCGGGTTTGACCACCTTCTTACCCAGGTCCTTCACCAGCATGTCCACAATGGCATCCGCCCGTCGCCGCGCCTCCGGGGCCCAACTACTCCCGGGGTAATTCTTGGCCACCGAATACAACTGCGACATCGCCTGCGCCAGAAGCTTGACGCCATCCGCCTCCTGGGCCTTAACCTTGACCACCTCACGCCCCTCATCCTCATAGAGGGTCCCCAGCAGGAACTTGCATTCCGCCATCGGACTGAGCTTCATGTTCTCCTTGGCCTCACGCAGCATTTTATCCACATCCATGAGCATGGGCAGATAATCCGTAATCGCACGACGGGCCCCCGCCCTGTCCCCGTTGAGCATTCGGACATGCGCCAAAATCACCACCGTCTTGGCAAACCACA
>CAIZMS010000397.1 GCA_903934155.1 uncultured bacterium
ATCCGCTTCTTCAGGATGTTTCACTCAAAGGAGCGCATTTCCTTGGGGATCCGGAGGCTCCGCTCTCGCCCGAGGATTGGCCGGAGGCGCTCCGGTGATCCTGCTCGACACACATACCCTGGTTTGGTTGGCCTCTGATACCGGACAACTTTCACCTGCCGCAAAAGACGCCCTACTCGCCCACCCCGCCTCCCTTCATGTCTCCGTTGTCTCCGCCTGGGAAATCTCGATTCTCGTCAAGCGGGGCCGCCTGATTCTTCCATTTCCCCCTGAAGAATACCTGACTCGCGCCATGGCCCAGCACCGGCTCATCGAGTTGCCCTTGACCCGTCGGGTGGCTCAGGCGTCCGTATTGCTTCCGGATCTCCATAATGATCCGTTTGACCGGATCCTGATTGCCGAATGCCATGAGCGCAGCCTGTCGATCATCACGCGTGACGCCATGATACCCCGTTATCCCGGCCTTCAGGTGATATGGTAGCGCACACAGGAGTCAGAAGTCAGGATTCAGAATTCTGACGCCTGAATACCCACCCCCTTCCCCATTAATAGCCTTGATTTTGAGGCATTCTGCCACGCAGAATGCCTTGATTTTGGAGCATAGCAGCAAAAGAAAAGGCTTGATTTTGGAGCATGACGTTGCGACTCTATAGCGCATGAATCGTATCATCGATCACTACCTGCGGGACTGGAAACAGCAACCGGACCGCAAAGCACTCCTTTTGCGGGGGGCGCGCCAGATAGGCAAAACATATGCCGTGCGCGCACTCGGAGCGTCTTTTGATGAACTGGTTGAGATCAACTTGGAACGTAACGCGGAATATGCGGAAGTATTTCGGCTGAATCTTGACCCCCATCGCATTCTGAGGGATCTGCGTTTAATGACGGGAAAACGCATTATTCCAGGTTCATCCCTTTTGTTCATTGACGAGATTCAGCAACAGCCTTTGGCTGTTAACGCGCTCAGGTATTTACATGAAAGCATTCCTGGCTTGCACGTCATCGCAGCCGGATCTTTACTGGAGTTTGCCCTCGATCAGGTAGGAATGCCGGTGGGACGTGTGGCCTCCCTGCATATGTATCCCATGTCGTTCCTTGAATATCTGGTTGCGCGCGGCGAGCGCCCGCTAGCGAAACTCCTCCTTGACGACCAAGCCCCTTTCCCGATCAGCGCCCCAGTCCATGAACGGCTCCTGCGCCTGGCAGGAGAGTTCCTTGTGCTTGGGGGCCTTCCAGAGGTAATTGAGGCCTGGATCAGGCACGAGGATCTGACCCGTTGTGGCGAAATCCTCGATGTGCTTGTGGCCGCCTACCGCCAGGACTTCGCGAAATACGCCAAACGGCACCAGATCAAATACGTCGATCTAGTCTTCAATGAAGTCCCGGCGATGACCGGCCGGAAATTCAAGTATGATGCGCTTCCAGGAACCTGGAAAGCGAGAGAACTGACGCCAGCCCTCGACCTGCTGTGCAAGGCCTCCGTGGTTCATAAGATCACTCACTCGTCAGGAAACGGAATTCCCCTGAAGGCCGAGTCCGATCCGCACCGGTTCAAAGCCTTGTTTTTCGACGTGGGTTTGGGCCAACGCGTCATGGGCGCTGACATCAAGCCTTGGCTTATGGATCCGGCGGCGGCGATTCGCAATGCGGGCGCAACGGCGGAGGCGTTCGTCGGCCAGGAATTGCTGGCCTACAGCCGGCCTTGGAGCAAGCATGAACTCTATTATTGGCATCGCGAGTCGCGAGCCAGCAATGCCGAAGTGGATTACCTGTTACCGCTTGGGTCGGAAGTGGTTCCGATTGAGGTCAAGAGCGGAACAACCGGGCGTTTGCTGAGCTTACGGGCATTTCTCGAAGAAAAGCGGGGGCGGACATCCTACGGCATCCGGTTTTGTGGTCAACCCGGTTCAGTTCACGAGGATCTCCATTCGCACGCCATTTACGCTGTTCCTCGTGTATTGCGCCAGCAGATCCCCCGCGATTGGTTCTGACGGCCTCTTCTGCGGGTTCCGTAATAATCCTTCCATGATCCGGCCACCGCGTAACCGCGGCGGCTACAATTCCGCATTCCGGATTCAGACTCCTGCCTCCTGAATACCAGTAAAACCCTGTAGCCGCTCCGGACCTGCCCTGAGCCGTCCTGAGCTTTGTCGAAGGAGCCTGCCGAAGGGTCACGGCGTGGCTCTTCCATGATCATGTCTAGATTATTTCGGCCCTGTTTCCGTTTCCCTGTCCATGCCGATTAAGATTTTCTCACGCGAAGCCGCGAAGGCCGCGAAAAGAA
>CAIZMS010000398.1 GCA_903934155.1 uncultured bacterium
GCCGACTATTTTTCCTCGGTCTGGCTCAATGGCGAGAAGCTCGGCGATCACGAGGGGTGTTTCACCCGGTTCGCCTTTGATGTGACCTCGCGCCTCAAGCCGGGCAAGCCCAACCTGCTGGCGGTGAAGGTGACCTGTCCCGTATTGCCCAGAGACCGGGCGCTGCACGAGTACCACAAGGGCGCGTTTACCCTGACGTGGTATGACAACCCGGGCGCGCGGTTCCAGCAGATGCCGATGGCTCTTACCTATGTCTGGGACGGCATTCCAGCCAGTGGCAATGCGGTGCTGACGATGGGCTTGACCCGAGATGTCCGGCTCGAGGTCACGCCGCGTTGCTGGGTGGAAGATCTCTACGCCCACACCCGGACCCTCCACCCGGATGGCCGTGCCACCCTGGTGGTTTCCGGCACGCTCCGGAACGAGACCGGTGCCGCGATGCGGCGGACGCTGAAGCTGGGGCTGACGCCGGCGAACTTCTCCGGCGCCGAACAGGCGGTCCCCGAACGGGAGTTGACCCTGCAGCCCGGGGCCAATCCCTTCGACGTCGAAGTGACCGTCGAGAACGCCCGGCTCTGGTGGAGCTGGGACCTGGGCGCACAGAATCTCTATAACCTGAAGGCGCGCCTGGAGGGGGCCGCACCGGCGGAGAGCGACCTAAAGACGGTCCGCATCGGCATCCGTACGATCGAGCGCATGAAGAATCTGGGCTATGTCCTCAACGGCAAGCCTTTCTTTGGCCGGGGGGTCTGGTATCCGATGGGCAGCTACTACAGTTCCCAGAATACGCGGGCGTTGCACGCGAAGGATCTCCTGCTCCTGCGTCACTGCAACGCTAACATGCTCGTGAGTTACACCTTCGTCGAGAAGCCCGCGTTCTACGAGCTGTGCGACGAGCTCGGGCTCTTGCTTGAGATCGAGCTTCCGTTCAATCAGGCCGGTCCCCTCTGGCTCGCGAAGACCCCCCGGATCGGGCCGTACAAGGAGTCGGTTTCCGAACACGCCCGCAACATTATTCAACGATTGAGGTCCCACCCGGCCATTATCACCTGGGCACCGTACGCGGAATACGCCACGCCCGAGCTGAAGGAGGAACTCGACACCCTGTTCCGCGAGCTCATTACGCGGGAAGCGCCGGGCACGGTTTACCACTGGGCCTTCTGCTCCGCCGGCGAGGATCATGTCTGGGTAGCCTCCGCCGGGCATACTTTTGTCCGCGACCTCCGGACGACCTTTGAGTGCGACCTGCCCTATGTGTCCGAATACGGATCCTGCGCCCTGTCCTCGTATGAGCGGATCCACAAGTGGATGACGCCCGAGGAGGTCTGGTCGGAGCGGAATCCGAGGCAGGCAAGCGCCTTCCATCTGCCCATTGATTTGCGGGCGTATGCCTATCGGACCTCGACGGGCGGCAACACGGCCATTTCCAATCTCCTGCACTACACCACCCAGCTCATAGACGGGGATGTCCGCTCGGGCAAGGAACTGGTGGAGGCGTCCCAGCTTTATCAATCCTTCAAGGCCCGCTACCAGAATGAGGTGTATCGGCGCAAGAAGTACGACAAGCTCCAGGGGGTCCGGTGGTGGGCCTACAAGGATCCGGCCCCGGTCAATGGGTGGGGGATCCTCGACTTCGACCAAGTCCCCAAGCAGGCCTACTACGAGTTCAAGCGCAACTTTGCGCCGCTGGCGATCGCGTTCGCCTATCGCGACGAGTTGTATCCGCAACCCGCCGGCGCTACCCTCAGGATTCCGGTTTGGCTGTTCAACGACCTGCGCGCCAAGGTGTCCCTTGATGTGCAGTGTGAGGTTCTCGACTTGCAGGGGCATCCGCTCTGGACTCGGAGTTTTCCGGTGGAGGTGGACGCGGATGCAAGCCGGGCGGTTGGCGAGGTCGAGTGGACACTGCCCGCCAGCGATACCGTGCAGGTCTACATGATGCGGGCCACGGCCCGGGAGCGCGGCGGGCCCCGCCACTGCGCCACCACGAAGTACGTCAAAGTCGTTCCGAAGGATGCGGCCGCCTTGGCGAAGGGGGTGCCCGACCTGGGGGTGCGGTGCCGTGTCCTGCTGATCGGCGACACGAAACTTGCCGCCGCCATCGGGGCGCATCTGCGGGCGCTGAACGCCGAGACGGAGATCATCGATGTCGATCATTTCGAACGCCTGTCCGAGTTGCGCGACACGCGCGCCTTGCGGAGTAAATACGACGTCATCTGGCTGGCCTCGTTCGAGGCGCTCTGGAAACTGCTGGATGATGACATGGCCAACGGCCTGGCGCAGGCGGTCAGGGACGGGTGCGGGCTCGTGCATACAGGGGGGCGGTCGAGTTTCTCAGGGGTCTCGGTGTACGGCTCGTTCCTGGGGTTGATCCCGCTGGCGGAGGTCCTGCCGGTTAAGCTGAAGCCCGGGGCCGACTGGGTTCTCGATGTAAACCCGAAACTCATCCAGGTTCTCGAGAAGGGCTGGAGCGACTGTGGCCTGAAGAAAGCTGGATTCAAGGCGTTCAACGAAGTCGAGCCGAAACCCGGGGCCCAGGTGCTCATGCGGATCGGCGAAAAACCTCTCCTGGTCAGTGGCCGCCATGGCAAGGGGTACACCCTCGCCTTGACCGCCTATACGCCCGAGGATGCGGGCTCCGCCCCCTGGCGGGCGTTCTACGGGCAGCTCCTCATGGCCGCGCGCGGCGACAATCCCCGCTATCGTTATGCCGCCGCGGGGGACAGCGATAAGCCGCAAATGCAACTCCTGAAGGAGCAGCCCGAGGCAGATCTGGCGTTGGGGTGCAAGGCGGTGGCGGTGCGGCTCCACGAGGATGGTGGAAAGTTCACCCTCGATCTCGCCAATGGCGGGCGCTTCGCACGCCTAATACGGCTCCGTGTTGAATGGCCGGACGAGGCAAGCGAGAAGGCCGTTGCGCTGCTTTACTCGGACAACTTTTTTGACCTCCTTCCGGGCGAGAAGAAGACGATCGAGGTGGAGGTGCGGCGGCTGGACGAGACCGGCCGCACGCTGGAGGGGGTCCTCATCGTCGAGGGCGTCAATGTGGCGGAACAACGCATCCCCCTCCGGGTCACGGCCGAGTGAGGGAAAGGGAGATGGAATGACTTCAAAACAACGACTCATAGCGGCACTTGAACGACGTCAACCCGACAGGCTGCCCGTGACGACCCATCATGTCATGGACTATTTCCTGAAGAAGTATCTCGGGAATGCCGACACGGTGCAGTTCTTCGACCATTTCGGTATGGATGCGATCCAGTGGGTTGTGGCGCACCAGCCGGACGAACGCGCCGGCCAGCGGGTGGATCCCCGTCAGGGCAAGCTGGGATTCCTTGAAGCCCAACGGGTGGTGACAGATGCATGGCGCATCGAAAGCGAACCGGTGTCCGGCATGGAATTCCCGACGACGCGGTACCGCTTCATTACCCCGAAGGGGGAGTTGAGCCTGGTGCTGCAATCCAACGAGTTCACCTCCTGGGTCACGGAGCATCTGATCAAGGAGAAGACCGATGTGGATCTCCTGGCTGAGTTCATGCCGACCCCGGTTTGTGATGTGGCCGCCGTCAACCGGGAGGCCGAGGCGTTCGGAGAGCGTGGGCTTATTCGCGGCCATGTGTGCACGTTCGACGTGTTCGGTCAACCCGGGTGTTGGCAGGATGCCTCCTGTTTGGTTGGGATCGAACGGCTGATCATGGAGACCTTTGACGACCCCGGCTGGGTGCATACCCTCCTGAAGACCCTCCAGCGCCGCAAACTGGGCTACGTGCGCTCGATGAAAGGGGCGCGCTACGATCTCACCGAATTCGGGGGCGGCGATGCCTCCTCGACGGTCATCTCGCCGGCCTTGTTCGCCGAATTCGTGGCTCCGTACGATGCCCCGGTCATTGCTGCGGCGCATGAGGCTGGCCAGCGGATCGTCTATCACACCTGCGGCGGCATGATGCCCATCCTGGAGCAGATCGCCGACATGGGCCCCGATGCCATGGAGACGTTCACGCCGGTGGGGATGGGCGGGGATGTCGATCTGGCCGAGGCCAAGCGGCGAATCGGCGGGCGGGTCTGCATGATCGGCGGATTTGATCAGTTGCATTTCTTCACCCAATGCACGCCCGCGCAAACGCGCCAGGAGGTGCGGCGATGCTTTGAGGCGGCCGGTTCGGGTGGCGGATTCATCCTTTGTCCCTCGGATCATTTCTTTGATGCGGAGCCGGGTCTGATCGCGGCGTTCGCCAACGAAGCGGCAAAATGTGTTTACTAAACCTTGGAAAACAGGGCAGGAGAAAAGCGGCATGATGACGGAACAAGACAAAGGATCGCGAGGCTACCTCGCCTTACTGGCTGGGGGCGCCGCATTGGGCGGCATGCTCTTCGGTTATGACACGGCCGTGATATCGGGTGCCATTGGCTATCTGAAGGACCACTTCCATCTGGCGGCCGACATGACGGGGTGGGCCGCCTCCAGCCTGTTGATCGGCTGCATGGCCGGGGCGTTGCTGGGCGGTCCCCTGAGCGATAAGTTCGGGCGCAAGCCGCTGCTGGTGGCCTGTGCCCTTATTTTCGCCCTGTCGGCCTTGGGCTCCGCGTTTGCTCCGGACATGAACGTCTATTCCTGGAGTCGGCTTTTTGGCGGGCTGGGCATCGGGGCCGTTTCCGTCCTCTCGCCCCTTTACATCGCGGAAGTCTCCCCCGAGCGTGTTCGCGGCCGGTTGGTGGCCTTGTATCAATTGGCGCTGGTAGTCGGGATCCTGGCCTCGTTCTTCGTGAACATGCTGATCCAGCGGTATGGTTCGACGCTGCCGCCCGTGCAGGGGGAGTCCTGGAACGTAGCCTATGGATGGCGCTGGATGCTGGGGGTGCTCCTCGCTCCGTCCGCCTTGTTTGCGCTGGTCCTGATCCCGCTTCCGGAAAGCCCGCGGTGGCTGATGAAACGGGGTTTCCGTGACAGGGCCGAAAGGATCCTCGTGCGCGTGGGCGGGATGGCCGCGGCCCGGAAGGAAATGGCGCAGATCGCGGAGTCGCTGAACGAGGAGGAAGGAAAACTCGCGGAACTATTTCATGGCGGATTCGGGCGCGCCATGGTGATCGGGACCCTCCTGGCGATCTTCAGCCAGTTTGGGGGGATCAATGCGATTATGTACTATGGGCCGATACTGTTCACGACGGCGGGGTCAGGGGAGGACCAGGCTTTCCTGAGTACCGTGATCATCGGGTGCACCAATCTGCTGGCAACGTTCGGGGCGATCGCCCTGGTGGATAAAATAGGACGCAAGACGCTGCTGGTGGGCGGGGTTTCGATCCAGACGGCCGCCCTCGTCGCCGTGGCCGTGTCGTACCACCTGAACGCCCACCATTACCTGCTGCTCGCCTTCATCATCATGTTCATCATCGGTTTTGCATCCTCGACAGGGGTCGTCACCTGGGTCGTCATTTCCGAGATATTCCCCACGAAGCTGCGCGGGGTGGCGATGGGCGTGGCGGTGCTGGCGTTGTGGGCGGCGGATTATGTCGTTTCCCAGACCTTCCCGATGCTCAACGAGGGGATCGGTCCCTCGAACACGTTCCTCTGTTATGCCGGGTGTTGCCTGGCCGGCCTGATCTTCACGATCCTGATGGTGCCGGAAACCAAGGGACGAACCTTGGAGGAGATTGAGGCATCGTGGATTCACGGAGCGTCCGGCGACAGCCCAGATAACGCGACAAAGTAGGAACTCTGGCAGACCATTGGAGATTGGACTATGATCAGGCATTGCGTAATGATCGTTTTTCTCGGATTGATTACGGCAGCCAGGGCAGGGGATCTGGCGTTCAGTGATCCCGGGAACGTGGCGCCAGTTCCCGCGTACGCCGTGGGACAAGCGAGCCGCGCCCCGGATCTCGATGTGGCCCCCGGTTTTCAAAAGCCTCC
>CAIZMS010000399.1 GCA_903934155.1 uncultured bacterium
CGGTCATGCCGGCTTCCAACGAGGCGGTTGGGAAGCTGGATGTGGAGTTGCCGGTTGGTGCCCACGTTGTGTCTCTTCGTCTCAAGGGATATGGCTCCGTGGAAAAGCGGGTGACCATCCTCAAGGGGGAGACTGTTTCGCTGAAGGAAATCCTGAAGCGGGTTTTTGTGGCAGATACCCGCGTAACCCTGACGACAGGGGAAGTGCTGACGGGGGTTCTTGGCGAGAAACTTCCGTCCGGGGATCTGAAACTGGAAACCCAGCTTGGCATCTACAAGACCCTTGAATCCTTCCGGATTAACAAGGTTGAACCTCTGAAACCGGGTTCGGAAAAGTAACCCCGGGTAAAAGAAAAACCCGTCCGGCCAATGACCGGAACGGGTTTTTCATCAAGCGGTTAATCGGCTTGATTACTGTGCGGCAGGAGCAACAGGAGCGGCAGGAGCCTCCGCCTTGTCGCAAGCTGCCTTTGCTGCCTTTTTGGCAGGCGCCGGCTTGGCGGCCTTGAGCTCTGCCGGGGTCAGGAAACCATCCTTGTCGGTGTCAGCGGCCGTGAACTTGGCTTCGCCCTTGGCGGGATCCTTGCAGGTGGCTTTGAATTCAACCAGCGACAACTTGCCATCCTTGTCGGCATCGGCCTTGGCGAAGAAACCGCCCGGACCCTTGCCCTTTTCGCCCGCCATCGCGGCCCCGGCCACCATCACCACCACCGTCGCGCACACCACCATCGATACAATCTTCTTCATAATAACTCCTTATTTTTTGTCCCTTTATTGAGACATGATTCATAAAACGGATGAAGTATCCGGTTTATTGTGACCGAGATCAAATAATTTAATAATTTCTCAAGCTCAGGGAAACCAGCCGGATTCGACTTCGAGGACGGAGCAGGCTTTCAGGCCTCCCCAGGCTAGGCGCCAGGGTCTGATGTTGCGAACGATCTTCACGGGCCGGTCGTGGTCGTCAAGAAAGATCGCATCAATCGGAAACCGCATAAAGCAGGTGTGAATGGAGCGGCAGCCGGGAATCAGCAGCCCCCTACCGGGTTCAAGGCGGGGTTTCCCCATGAGGCCAAGCGACCGTTTCCAGAAAGTATCGGCGCTGTCGACCCGGGTCAGCATCGGGAAGCGATTCTGGAGCGAGGCCGCCATGCGGTCAGGTTTCATATCCCGAGATGGTGCGGCAGGTGTGGCGGCGAATATGGGTGAGGCCCCAGCGGATCAACTGGAAAAACGCGGGCGGCGTGATTGCGATCAGCCGAGCGAAAAACTTATGGAGAGGGGCACGAGGAGCCGGGTAAACATGTTTGTGGTAGGCGGCCAGCGAAAAGGCGCGGTCGGCCCGCAGATAGCCGTACCAGAGCAGGGTGCCGGTGCCATGGGCGGCATCCATGGACTCATTGGAATTTGCGCAGGCCGCCGCACCATAAATCGGTTCGAGCGCCCGGGTCATTCGCGACCAGCCGGACATGACTTCAAAGGCGGAATGCGTCCAGGTGAAAATCCGCGCGGTTCCACACCGGTTAAGGACAAGCGGCTTGGCAATCAGATGGATTGTCTGCCCTTTGAGGCTTTCCAAAATCATGCCCACATGCGCGAAGTAGGAGTCAAGATAGGGTTCTCGTTTCGCCCTCGCCCAGAGCCGGCGGTTGATGACGCAGGCCCCGATGAACCCGATGGACCATGCCTCGGTCTGGAAAAAGTCTTCTACCGGCTTCCGGACATCCTGTTTCAGGGGGAGCGATTGTTCATGCAGAACCAGGGATAGTGTTTCATCCACCGAGGCGTAGTTGACATAGACGAAGGGCAACTCAGCGGGGGCGCTTTCCAGAACATTCCATACGGTCGAAACGGCCTCGGGAACCATCCGGTCATCCTCGCCGATCATCCAGGCGTACCGGCAGGTGCAAAGGTCCACCGATTTGAGAATATTCCGGTCAATCCCCAGGTTGACCGGGTTCCGGTCATGGATGATGTGGGGATATCGGGCGCGAAGCCGGGCGACGACTTCCACATTGGTGTCGTCGGTGGAGTCGTCTGATAGGATAATCGGGATTTTCCGGTTTCCAATAGAGCGGATGATGGACTCCACGCAGGCTGAAAGTTGATCTGGCCGCTTGTAAGTCGGAATGCAGATTCCCAAAAGATCAGAAGGTGTGGAGTCCATGAGGGTTATCTCTTAGCGTAAGGCGGGCGCCCTTTCCAGCCCAGTTTTCGCAAGACCCGGCCTCCCAGCGTAATGACGGATCGCCACAGGGCGACCGGCCATGGGAAATGGCGCCAGAGAAGCCTGAGATAGTCGTGCTCCAGGGCCCAGTCGCGTCGAGTTGAACTGATGCCTGAGGCATCATCGTAAGTGGCGATTGTTTTGGGGATGTATTGGAACCGGAACGCCGGGTCACTGAAACACTGCATATTCACCTCCCAGTCGGCCTGGGTCTGGTACTTCAGATTGAAGGGGTGCTTCAGAAGGGCTTGGCGGGGATAGAAGACCGCCTGATGGCAGAGATTCGTCAATGCAAGTTTGGAGGCGGAGAATGGCCCGTCATAGGTGCGGCGTGACTGGCGCCACCAGGCGTTTCCATAGTAGACGGTTCGCTTGTTCTGAAGGAGCGGAAGGATGGCTGAGAGATCGATGGACAGGGTGTCATCGCTTCCCAGGAAGAGGATCCAATCCCCGGTCGCCCGGCGAACGCCCTTGTTCATAGCATCATAGATTCCCGCATCCGGCTCGCTGGACCAAAAGGCGATCTGGTCGTCATACCGGCGAAGCAGGTCGACCGTGCCATCCGTGGAGCCCCCGTCGATGACCACATAGTCTACCCGGGGAGCCTGATGGGCAATCACGCTCTGAATGCAGGCATCCAGCGTGGCGGCGCCGTTTCGAACAACAGTGATGAGGGTGAGAATCGGGGCGTTAGCCACTGGTGAGCAGGTGTTCATAAAGGGAAAGGGTTCGTTGCGTGATCGAAGGGGTGTCAAACTCACGTTCGATTTTAAGGCGGGCGGCCTGACCGAACCCGGTTCGCCGAGTATCGTCTGAAAGAAGTTTTTCGATTCCCGCCGCCAGGTCGGTGCTGTCGCCCGGAGTGGCGAGATAACCGGTAACATCGTGTTCCACAAGCTGGGGAATCCCGCCGGTGTTAAAGGCGACCACCGGGGTTCCGCAGGCCATTGACTCCATGATCGAGTTGGGGAGGTTTTCCTGAAGGGATGGCAGGACGGTGAGGTCAGCGGCCGAGTAGGCCTGGCGCATGGAGTGCTCATCTGGCAATACCCCGAGAAAACGGGTCGGGACTCCGGTATTGACGGGGGTGGGAGGTGCCTGCTGTCCGACCACCATGAGCTCAAGCTTATCCCGCCAGCCTGCGGCGGCCAACTGTTGGAGCGCGGTCGCCAGGAAACGGAATCCCTTGTTGGGGTCATGGGTCGCGTTCATGGCCGAGATGAGGATCAGTTTGCGATCCTGTGGCAGCGCCATGGTGGTACGAGCCTCCGCGCGGGGAATGCCGCCGTATTGGCGGGCTTGAATGCTGTTGGGAATCACATCGATCCGCTGTTCGCGGAACAGGGAACTGCTCCGGGCGCAATCCGCCAGCCACTGGCTGGGCGTGATGACGGTGATCCGGGCCTTCTGCCAGGCGCGGTGTTTGCGTTCCCAGATCCAGCGGCTGAGATCGTTTTCCTCGGTAGAGGCCAGTTGAGGGCATTTTCCACACTGCTTCCGGTAGAGCGTGCAGGAGCCGGGCACATGACACCCCCCGGTAAAGGCCCAGGAATCATGAAGGGTCCAGACGATCGGGGCGCGCACTCGTGACGCCAGATCGCCGATGTCGGCGATGGACATGAAACCCCTGCAGATCCAGTGGAGGTGGATGATGTCCGGGTTGAGTGCGGCGATTTGACGGTTGATCCGGGTTGGTAGCCACTCCGTCGCCCAATGAGTTGGGGGACGGCCTCGGTAGGGAAGCAGGGGAAGGATTTCAGCAGTCGGTCTGAGTTTTCCGAGTCTGCGGGCCATTTCAGAGTCCCGTTCCACCACGCTGGAATCTCCGCTGGTTTGCGTCTGAACCAGCATACGGGAGTCGGAGCCAAGTGAGCGCAGCCCCTGGTGCAGGCGCCAGGCGGCACGTGCCGCGCCGCCCTCGATATCAAAAGTGTTGAGATGAAGGATTTTCATGTCAGTTTCGCCTTGAGCGCCGCCAATCGGATCAACCACTGGCGCCTGAATTTCCGGGTATCGGTGGAGCTTAACGACGAGGCAGCATAACGGCTGACGACCTCAAAGCCAAGCCGGGCGCTGTGAAGGCAGGTTCGAGCCCAGAGGTCGGCCAACAGGGATTCCAAGGCCTCGGGCTGGAAGAGAAGAGTCTTCTGGTTGGCCGCCAGCAGTCTGGGTAACCAGACTTCGGCCTGATCCAGAAGGAGTTTCGTCATGGCCAGGCGACCCATGGCCAGTTGGCGGTGGAATCGCAATTCATCCGGCGTGGGGTCAAGGCCCAGAAGCAGGAGTTTGGTACGAATAATCCGGACGGCCTGCTCGTCCATGGTGGACCAGTCGGAACCGGTCAGGCTGCTTCCGTGAACTCGGTAGTGGAGGAGGACTTCGGGCAGATTGGCCGCCTGGGTGTGGCGCAGGATCCGGGTCCAGAGTTCAAAGTCCTCGGTGGGGAAGTAATGGCTGTCGAAGCGGAGATGGTGATGTTCCATCAGATCCCGGCGCAGCATGACCGAGGGATGGGCGAAGGGAGTATCGAGCAAGGTAAAGGCCCGAATGTCCTCGGGGTTGACCGGACGTTCAAGCAGGGCCGTTGAGGCTCCGAAATGCCGGATCCAAGTGCCGCAGAGCCCGATATCCGGATTGTTTTCCAGGAACCGCACCTGGCGTTCGAGTCGCTTCGGGAGACTGATGTCGTCCGCGTCCATTCGGGCAATGTACCGGCCTTTTGCCTGGTCGAGGCCGAGATTTAAGGCGCCTGAAAGTTTCAGGTGTTCCCGGCTTTGAATGAGCCGGATCCGTGGATCCGGATAGTTCTGGACGATGCTGGCCGAGGAATCGGTGGAAGCATCGTCCACAATCAGGAATTCGAAGTCCCGCAGGCTTTGACGCAACATGCTGTCGATGGCCTCGGCTAGGAATTCGGCGCCGTTATGAACGGGCATCAGAATGGTCACGAACGGGTGAGTCATGGAATGAGTTGTTGAAAGAGGGTGGAGTGGCGGTGTTGCCAGGGTTTGACATCGAGATGGGTGACGGCGCGATGACGGGCGGCGGCGGACATGGCGGCTTGGTTTGATAAGACAGTTTCCAGGGAATCGGCCAGGGCGTCGGGCTGTGGGGGATGAATCTCGTCCCAGTCGCGGGGCGCGGGGAGGCCAATCCCGGCCTCGGAGCCAACCAATTCGGGAACGCCGCCGGATGCGGAATAGACCACGGGAAGGCCGCAGGCCATGGCTTCGACAACCAGGCGGGGGCAGGCGTCGTTATAGGTGGGATGCAAGAGAATATCGGCTTCCCGCATCAGGGCGGGGGCTTCGGTCTGCGTATAGGTGCCACGCCAGTCAATGGCCTCATCGACCCCGGCCTGAAGGGCGGCGTCCCGGATTTCCCGGCGGCAGGCCGCTTCATCGGGATCCCAGCAATACCGGCCGGCCACGATCATTCGGGCGCCGGGATGGCCTTTCCGGAACCGGGCAAAGGCGAGGATGGCGGCCTCAATCCGGAACCGGTACAGATGACTTCCTGAGACCAAGATGACGGGATCGCCGGGTGGTCGGGCGGCGTGGCGGGGTGTAAAAACTTGGGTGTCGACGGGATTGAAAAGAGTTTCCCCGGCCCCCGTGCGTGGCCCCAGGAACCGGTCGGCGCTGATCCGGCAGAATTCGCTCTGCCAGACGACATAATCGGCGGCGTGATAGGCGGCGGCGAGGGGACGGTTCGCCTCGGTCCAGCCCCGGGGATGCCAGGCGGGGTAGGCCACGCCATTCTGGTTGAGAACAATCGGGCGCCCCGCGCGCTTGGCGGCCCGGAGCAAAACCGGCAGGTGCGGCGGCAGGGCGCTGCTGACTAGGTAAAGCAGGTTTGGGGAGACCGGGCTGTTGGGGAAAAGATCCGCCAGATCCTGGCACTTGATGATGCCTCCGGAGGCAGAGTCCGTTCGGGAGGGAAGCGAATCCTGTCCGTAGAAGACTCGGGGCATGCCGCCGCGCGGGTGTGGTCGCCAGCGCCGGTATTCAATCAGAGCCATCTTAAGCAACCAGAGAGTCTTAAGGAGTTGTTTCATGCCTCCTCCACAAACCCATCGAGGAACTTTTTCCACAGCGGGGCTTGCATGCTGTACGCATTCTCGTGTGCGGTCAGAAGCCCGGCGGAAATGATTCTGGTTTTGTCGGTGGAATGATCCAGGCTCTTGTGTGCCCAATGGGTCAGGGCCTCGACATCCTCCACATCGGTCATCCATCCGTTCTCTCCGTGGCGAACCAGATCCATGGCCTGGCCGACCCGCGTGGTGACAAGTGGAATACCGCTGGCCATGGATTCCAGGACGGCCTTGGGTCCGCCTTCCTGGCGCGAGGTGACCATGTAGAGGTCGAGGGTCTGGAAGAGTTCCCCTATATCCGCATAGCGCGGCAGGTTGAAATGCAGAAAGGGGATTCCATATCGGGCCAAGCCGGCCTTGACATAGCCGCGGGCCGGGCCGGAGAGCACGACAAGCAGTTCGGGAACACGGGATTTCAGGGCCGACA
The DNA here is from genome assembly GCA_903934155.1 of uncultured bacterium. GTDB lineage: Bacteria > Verrucomicrobiota > Kiritimatiellia > CAIKKV01 > CAITUY01 > JAABPW01. Next base: position 6,747 of record CAIZMS010000399.1, read on the forward strand.
TGGCCTGTACAAAGGTGTCCGGCCCCTTGATTAACTTGGGTTCCAGGCCATCGCCCCAGCCGACACCGTCTTTCTGAAAAGATCCAACCACGGTGGCGGTTTGCGGGATGTTGTACTGGGCGCGGAATTGGCTTTTGAGGGCAGGTGTCTGGGGGTGGAAGAGTGAAAGATTGATGCCGATGGGAATCAGGTGAAGCTTCTCCGGGTTGATTCCGGTCGTCAGGAGACAATCCCGCATTTCGCTATGGCTGACCTGGACGCGGGCGAGGCGGTCATGGTGGTGCTTCACCTTGGCAAAGAGATCGTCGAACTCCCCGACTCCGGTGCCCGGCTTGCCGTGGAAATAGGCCACGGCGATCCGGTGCGAGGAACGCAGCCATTCATCGGAGAAAAGATAGAACTGGCTACCATAGAAGACCGACTGATGTTTCGAGCCCTGATTCCATTTCGGCGGAACCACCCGGATTCCAAGGGCGGTGGCGATGTCGGCAAGGGCCCGCATTTCCTCGTCAATGACCCAGGAGGCGGCATCGTTGATCAGGATCAGTCGGGAATGCGTGCGCCAGGCGGCGGAGAGTACACGCCGCCCGAGTGTCGGCGGGATTTGCGCCAGTGTCCGAAGCCTGTTTACAGCCTTTGCGTGTGTCATGAGCGTCATGGTTTATGAAGGGCATTATCTTGCACAACGGAGGCTGTCAGGCAAGGTGCGAATTTGTGCCGCTTATTTCTATAAATCGGCTTTTGAGGGGGAGATTCCGAAACTCCGGGTAAAGGCGCGGTTCAGGGTCCGGCGGTTGTTTAAGCCGGAGGCTTTCGCGATCTTGGAGAAGTTGAGGGCATTGTTGCGGATCAGATCCCGGGCATGGTTCAGCCTGACCTTCAGTAGGTAATGGTAGGGTGTGCACTGCATTTCGCTGCTGAAAAGCTTATAGAGTTGACGGCGGGAGATGCCGGATGCGAGGGCGATGGTATTGGCGGTGAGCGGTTCGGGGAAACGCGTGTCGATGATCTTAATTGCTTTTTTCAAGTGGGGATCCGTCAAGGCAAAGCAATCGGTTGAAAAGCGTCGATGGAGCGGGCCGGCCGGAATGATGGTTCGGGGTGGAACCGGGCGGCCCTGCATCATTTGATCGAGAACGGCCGCCGATTGAAAGCCGAGTTCCTCCATGTTCAGGCTGATGCTCGAGATCGGGACGGGTGAGAAGGCGCATAGCGATTCAAGGTCGCCGACGCCGACAATGGAAACTTCCTCCGGGATGAGGATCTCGGCTTGTTGGCAGAGGCTGATCAGGACGGAGGCATCGTGGTCATCTCGTGCCATGACTCCGATGGGTTTAGGGCATTCTTTCAACTTATGGAGGACTGTTTTCTCGTTAAGCGGCTTCGCGCCGCATGAAAGATCCCTGCAGGAAAATCCCAGTTTCCTGACCTTTTTTTCAAACGAAGCCTTTCGGGCCTTTCCGGAGGGGTCAACATCGCAGGCGAACCAGCCGTAATTTTTATGGAAAAGGTCGGACAAGTGCTGGGCGGCCATCTCTCCAGCTTGCCGGTCATTGGGCATCACCTGGGGTGCGCGGATCCCCGCCGATTGGGTGCCGAGGATGACGGTGGGAACGGATTTAGCCTTCTTTCGGATGTAGGCTCTGACCGCCGGGTTGGAGTGATACATGGCGATCATACCGCGGAAGGAGCGGTCCGTGGGGAACAGATTCCGGAAGAAGTGGCGGGTATCCATCTGCCAGCCCGCTTGGTTTGCGTATCGGCTGATACCCTGAAAGATGCGGTAATCGTTCCAGCCAAGCAGAAAGAAAATGGAGGTCTGACGTTTCATAGTTTCAAGTTCAGTTAATCCATAATAGAGGCGTAGAGCGGTCAACGGCAAGGAGTTTTAGGGGCAGGGTAGACTCCTCTCGAAATTCAATTGAGCAGGATGTTGCCCTTCATTGACACGGGGTGGGGGCTGTGGTAATTATAGCCCCGTTTTGTGTGATGAATTTGCAGGAGATGTTATGCCGGAAGAAGTAAAAGATGATTCGATCAGGATTGATGGCACCGTGGTTAAGGTGTTGCCCGCTACCATGTACCGGGTGAAATTGGACAACGGTCACGAGATCCTGGCCCATATCTCCGGCAAAATGCGCAAGCATTTCATCCGCATTACCTCAGGCGACAAGGTGACGGTCGAAATCTCCCCCTACGACCTCACCAAGGGCCGGATCACCTACCGTCATAAAACCTGATCCCTGCAGGGCTCAGCTATTTGGTTATTGGCTTTCTTCTCAAACCTTGATCCCGGTCAAGGTTCCTGTTCCAATGGTGTGCACAATGGTTGGTGTTCACGGGAACAAGGATGAAAACAACCCAGCCAAATGAAAGCAGGATAGGATCATGAGCAGTATGTTTTGTTACCAGTGCGAGCAGACCGGCAAGGGAACCGGTTGCACCCAGTTCGGCGTATGCGGCAAGGACCCCGAGACCGCCGCGCTCCAGGATCTTTTGGTGCACGCGGCCAAAGGCGTCAGTCAGATGGCCCACCTCGCCCGTAAACTCGGCGTGATTGACCGCGAAGCCGATATCTTCGTCGTTGAGGCTCTGTTCACCACCGTGACCAATGTCAATTTCGACCCGACACGTCTGGAAGTTATCCTGCGCAAGGGAGGGGCCGTCATGAGCCGCCTCAGGAAGCAGGTCGAGTCTCCCGGCGGTCCGGCACAATGGATACCTGCTGCGGATCTCCAGGGACTGATCCGGCAGGGGGAGGAGACCTCCATTGAGAAGCGCACCGCCGCTCTGGGGGCGGATATCGCCGCCACGCAGGATCTGATTCTCCTGGGACTCAAGGGGATGGCCGCGTATGCGGAACATGCCCGGATCCTGGGACAGGAGGACAATGCCGTTTATGCGTTCATTCATGAGGCGCTGGATTTCCTGGTCAAGGCGAACCCGACGATGGATGAGCTGCTAGCCTATACGCTCAAGACCGGTGAAGTGAACCTCCGGGTCATGGAACTGCTCGATACGGCTAATACAGGCGCCTATGGGAACCCCGCTCCCACACCCGTCCGCATTACGCCGGTGAAGGGAAAGGCGATCCTTGTTTCAGGGCATGACCTCAAGGATCTGGAATACCTGCTCAAGCAGACCGAGGGGAAAGAGATCAACATCTACACTCATGGCGAAATGCTTCCCAGCCATGGCTATCCGGGCTTGAAGAAATTTAAGCATCTGGTGGGGAACTATGGCGGGGCCTGGCAGGATCAGCGCAAGGAGTTTGACGAGTTTCCGGGTGCGATCCTGATGACGACCAATTGCATCCAGAAACCCAAGGATACCTATAAGGCCCGGATCTTCACGAGCGGTCTGGTGGCGTGGCCGGGGGTGGATCATATTGCCGACGGGGATTTCAGCCCGGTCATCAAGGCGGCCCTGGCGGCGCCGGGTTTTACGGCCGACGAGCCGGAAAAGACCATTCTGGTTGGATTCGGTCATGCGGCGGTGCTCGGAGTGGCCGGGACCGTTATCGATGCAGTCAAGTCGGGGGCCATCAAGCGGTTCTTCCTGATTGGCGGGTGTGATGGTGCCAAGACGGGCCGTAACTACTATACCGACTTCGCCCAGGCGGTTCCGAAAGACTGCATGGTGCTCACGTTAGCCTGCGGCAAATACCGGTTCAACAAGTTGGAATTCGGGACGATCGGCGGCTTGCCGCGGTTGCTGGACATCGGGCAGTGCAATGACGCCTATTCTGCGATCAAGATTGCCGGCGCGCTGGCGGGTGCGTTTAACTGCACCGTGAATGACCTTCCGCTGTCGATGGTGTTGTCCTGGTACGAGCAGAAGGCGGTGTGCATTCTGCTGACGCTCCTGCATCTGGGCATCAAGAACATCCGGCTTGGCCCGAGTCTGCCTGCGTTTGTGACCCCGGCGGTGCTCAAGGTGCTGGTGGATAATTTTGCCATCAAGCCCATCACCACTGTGGAAGCCGATCTCAAGGCCGCCCTGGCCGGAGCGTAATCATTCCTATGAAGCGAAAAATCATCACGATAGACAATGACCGGTGCACGGGGTGCGGGCTGTGCATCCCCAACTGTCCGGAGGGCGCGATCCAGTTGATCGACGGCAAGGCGCGGTTGATCAGTGACCTGTTCTGCGATGGACTTGGCGCCTGTCTGGGGCATTGCCCGGAAGGTGCCATCACCCTGGAGGAACGCGAGGCGGAAGCCTACGATGAGCCCCGGGTGATGGAGAACATCATTAAGGCCGGGCCCAACACCATCCAGGCGCACCTTGAACACCTTCGGGATCATGGTCAGAAGGAGTTTCTGGCGCAGGCGCTTCAGGTGTTGAAGCAGAAGGGCCTCCCCAATCCCCTTGAGACGACAGCCGTCCGGTCGACGGGCGGCCATCACGGGCATGGTGGTGGGGGCGGCTGCCCCGGGGCACGGGCTATGAGTTTTGAGAAACCGGCGGTAGAAGCGCCGCCGGAGCAGGGAACCCGACCCTCGCAGTTGACCCACTGGCCGGTTCAGTTGCACCTCATTTCTCCGCAGGCTCCGCATTTTCAGGGCTCCGATCTGTTGCTTGCGGCTGATTGCACGGCGTTTTCTCTGGGGGATTTCCATAAGAATTTTCTGAAGGGAAAGACCCTGGTCATTGCCTGTCCAAAATTGGATGAGGGGCAGGAGACGTATGTGGAGAAGATCAAGGTGCTGATTGACGAAGCCAAGATCAACACGCTGACGGTGCTGATCATGCAGGTGCCCTGCTGTTCGGGGTTACTGCGGTTGGCGAAGGAGGCGGCCAGCCAGGCCACCCGGAAAGTTCCCATCAAGTGCGTCGTGGTGGGACTGCAGGGGACGATTCTGAAAGAGGAATGGGTGTAATGCTTATGAATGACTACACAGGCAAGGCCATCGAACTGGCGACGGGGGTGGACTATGCCCCCGGGGCGGTTGTCAGCAAGACGATTCTCGACAAGAAGGCGGGTACGCTGACCTTGTTTGCCTTCGACAAAGGGCAGGGGCTTAGTGAGCATACCGCGCCCTATGATGCGACGGTCCAGATTGTGGAGGGTATGGCGGAGCTGACCGTGGGCGGAGCCCCGCATGAGGTCAGGGCCGGCCAATTGTTTATCATGCCCGCCAATATTCCCCACTCCCTCAAAGCCGTGGAGCGCTTCAAGATGCTGTTGATCATGATCCGGTAAAACGCGGGCTTGAATAGACGACCCTGACGGCGTATCTTGTCAAAACATATGGTACGTCGATTATTTCAAAAAATTAAGAATCAAATTAAGCGCATGGGAGGCAAGGCTTCGGAGCCTGCACCTAAATCCAAGGCGCCTGCCGCTTCAGCAGCTCCCGTTTCGCACCGCTCAACGGGTCATAAACCGTCTTCCACCCCGCACAAGCCGGCGGTGTCCCATCCGGCACATCGCCAGTCCGAGCCGCATAAGCCGGCCCCGGTCCGCCACATTCCCCGGCCCGTGGAACCCTTGAAAAAATGGGTTGTATCGGACTATGTCGTTCCGCCGGTTGAAGGGAAAGTCAGGTTTCATGACCTGAATATGCCGGAGCAGATCATGCATGCGGTGGATGATTTGGGCTTCAAGTATTGTACAGCGGTTCAGGCGGTGGCGATTCCACCCTCTCTGGAAGGGCGTGATGTCACCGGAAAGGCCCAGACGGGTACCGGCAAGACGGCGGCGTTCCTGATCGCCATGTTCACTCATTTTTTGCGTCATCCCCGCAAGCGGCCCACCAAGCTGGGTGCGCCCCGTGCCTTGATCCTGGCTCCGACCCGGGAACTGGTGATCCAGATTGAGAAAGATGCCCGCGATATCGGTAAGTACTGCGGGTTCAGCATCCTGGGGATTTATGGCGGCATGGACTACGATAAGCAGCAGCGGCAGCTCCGGGAGGTCAGTCCCGAAATCATGGTGGCCACACCCGGTCGCCTTCTGGATTTCCGGCGCGGCGGTCTTCTGGATCTGAAACATGTTGAGGTGCTTGTCATTGACGAGGCCGACCGGATGCTGGATATGGGCTTCATTCCCGATGTCCGCACCATTGTCTATTCCATGCCTCGCAAGGAGGAGCGGCAGACGCTCCTCTTCAGCGCCACCTTGACGGAGGATATTCTCCGGCTGGCATCCAAGTGGACCAATGAGCCGATTCAGATTGAAATTGAGCCCGAAAAGGTCACCGTTGATAACATCAAACAGGTGGTCTACACGGTGCCGTCGGACAAGCGGTTTGCGTTGTTCTACAATCTGCTTCAGCGCGATAATCCGGAGCGGGTTCTGATGTTCTGCAACCGCCGTGACGACACGGAGCGGGTGCTGGGATATATGGAGCGGTGTGGAATCAAGGCCGAAATGCTTTCCGGGGCGGTACCCCAGGTGAAGCGGCTCCGGGTTCTGGAGGCCTTTCGCGCCGGAACGATCCGGGTTCTGGTGGCCACCGATGTGGCGGGGCGCGGACTTCATGTCAACGATATCTCCCACGTGATCAATTATGATATCCCGTTGGATGCGGAAGATTATGTGCACCGCATCGGCCGGACAGGTCGGGCCGGCAAAAAAGGTACGGCTTATACGTTTGCCTGTGAGAACGAGGCCTTTTCGATGCCCGAGATTGAGAAATATATCGGGCGCCCGCTCGACTACGAAAATCCCGAGCCCGAACTTCTGGTGATGCCGCCCGGCGTGGGTAACGAGCACCGGAGTCCCCGTCGTCCCTCCTTTGGTCGTCCACCCGGCCGCGGCTCCTTTTCCCGCCGCCCCGCTCGACGGTAGGTAATTCGGAATCCAGGCTTGACATAGACTAATCACTAGTTAATACATTTAGCTTTAATTAGCTAAATGGTGACTATGTGAAGTTAATTCTTTTCTTAATCCTTCTGATGGGCGGATTGGTTGGGTCGGGATATTCCCAGATCCATCCGGGCGATCTGGCTGTGGTAGCCTATAATACGGTGGGAACCGATTCTTTTGCATGGGTGGCGCTCCGGGATATGCCGCAAGGGACGGTGATCCATTTCACGACCGCTTGTGTGAGTAATGGCTGGTTCCGGTGGGGAGACCATATCGGGAGGGCAGTGGCACCAGGACCCCTGACCTGGACCAGCATAAATCTGGTGAAGGCGGGTTCGGTCATCTCCTGGATTTCAGGCACGCAGAAATGCTGGAGCGAGGGTGCTATTTCGGGTGGCGGGCCGACATTAAGTTCGACCGGAGATCAGATTTTTGCCTATACGGGGATAATTGCCTCAAACTCCGCCGGCCCGGCACCGTGGACGGGCGATCCGGTTCAGGCGATCATGGTGTACGGGTTGAATTTTGCGAATGAGGGCTGGGATAATGTGACCGGGGGAAATCTGATCACCAGTTTCATTCCCGCAGGACTGTCTGTTGAGGCGTGCACGGCGGTTCATGCGGGCAACCAGCGTAATGCCTTTTATAAAGGGCCATGCTCGGGATCGGTTTCAAGAATACTGTCGGCCATTTCGAATTCCAGCAATTGGGTGGCGAGTGTGGAGTGGATCAATCCGGACCAGTGGCCCAAAAGATTTGGAGTTAAGCCAGTCGGAACCTTTCTCATCGTGCAGTAGCCGTTTTTCTGGCCACGCCCACTCGGCGGCAGTGGGGATGGATGGGGCAGGTATCGCAACGGGGGTTCCGGGGGAGGCAGAGGGTTTGGCCGAAGGCGACCAGGTAGCGGTTCCAGGTTTTCCAGTATCGTCTGGGGAGAATTTTGCGCAACGCGACCTCTGTCTGTTCCGGGGTGTTGGTTTTGAGAAGGCCGAGGCGATTGCTGATGCGATGAACATGAATATCGACGCAAATGCCGTCTCTGTCAAAGGCTTCGGTAACGACAAGATTGGCGGTTTTACGCCCCACGCCGGGCAGTTTGACCAGTTCCTCGACGGTATCGGGCACGGTTCCGCCCGTGAGGGTTGTGACGGCGGCGGGAAGTTGTTTCAGCATACGGGCCTTGGTCTTGTAAAAGCCCACTGGGTAAATAAGGGTTTCCAGCCGTTTGAGCGGGAGTTTTCGGAGATCGTCCAGGCATCGGATGACCCGGAACAACCGTTCGGCGGCCAGGGTGGTGGTCTGATCCCGGGTTCGGGCGCTTAGAATGGTTGCCACGAGCACGCGGAAGGGATCGAAGGTCCGCACGGTCATGAAGTGTGCAACAGGGCTCGGGGTTTCCTCGAAATACCGCTTGAGCCGGCGGTCAAGGGAGGCGATATCGATTCGCTTCATTCTTCCAGGCTGGTGAGGCCTTCCCGGATTGCATATTTGGTCAAGGACGCGACATTGTGAGCCCCGATCTTCTGCATGATGTGCTGGCGGTGCGTTTCCACGGTTTTGACGCTGATGTGCGTGGTTTGGGCGATATCCTTGGAACTCTTTCCCTCGGCGATCATCTGCAGGATTTCCGATTCCCGCTGGCTGAGTTCAGCCTTGCGGGGCTGTTTTTTGCGGGTAACGGGCGCGGCACGCTTGGCGAATTGCTCCAGGACATTATTCGCAATACGGGGACTGATGAACAAGCCGCCAGACATGATGGTCCGGATGGCGGCGGAAAGTTCGGCAAAAGCGCTATCCTTAAGCATGTAGCCGGAGGCTCCCGCTTCCAGCATTTCGGTTACGAAATGCTGGTCGGAATGAACGGATAGCGCAAGAATCTTTAGTTTCGGGTATTCTTGAAAGGCACGCCGGGCCGCCGTGATGCCGTTCATCTCCGGCATGCTGATATCCAGAACGAGCATGTCCGGTTTCTTATCCCGGACGAGGCGGATGGCGTCGAGTCCGTTGGTTCCTTCCCCCACAACCGTGATGTCGGTCTGTTTTTCAAGGAGGGAACGCAAGCCTTCCCGAATGATCTGGTGGTCGTCACACAGCACGACTTTGATGCCCATAAGTAAATCCTTCCTTGTCCTTTCAGCATGTCGAGCCCTTCCGATTTTGTCAAATCTTTTAGAAGGATTAGGCTTGATTCGCAGGAATGCAATCGGGATACTTCGCCCGAATTGTGGGGCGCGCGAAGAGAAAGCAGGTAAGTTTTATGGCACAGGAACTGGCATTTGCACTGATTAATCCCTATACGATCTCGAAATCACGGACAGGCGGAGTCATCGGACGGCTCATGAGCCGTACCGGACTTGAGTTGGCGGCTGCACGGATGTTCGGTCCGAGCCAGGAACTGGTGACCCGTTATGCCGATTCCCTGCTGACAAGCAACCAGGCGGAGCCTGAGTTCGCCCGGCTACTGAGTGAATATGTCCGGAAAAACTATGCTCCGGATGCGGCGACGGGGCGCCGTCGTCGCGTGATTCTACTGATGTTTGAAGGGGAGAATGCCATTCAGAAAGTGCGCGAAGCCACGGGGCATCTCCGTGCCGGGTGGGTGGGTGGCGAAACGATTCGTGATACCTACGGGGACTATGTGGAGGATGAGTCCGGGAAAGTAACCTATTTTGAGCCTGCGGTTCTGGTGGCCCCCTCTGTTGAACGGGCCGCCTCGGTATTGCGCTTGTGGGCGGAGTATTCGGAGACCGATGGCGGGATCATGGATCAGAGCATGGATGTCTCGGATTCGGAAGGGGTTCAAAGCACCCTCGTGCTGATCAAGCCCGACAATTTCCGGTTTCCGTCCGTCCGCCCGGGTCACATCATCGACCTGTTGTCCCGGTCCGGCCTGCGGATTGTAGGATTGCGGAAGATCGCCATGACGGTTGCCCAGGCGGAGGACTTTTACGGGCCGGTGCGTGCCATTCTTCACGAAAAGTTCAAGCAGATCACCGCACAACGTGCGGGCGATATTCTTGAAAAAGCCCTGAATGTCGAGATTCCCGAGAACGCCAAGGCGGCGGTCGGCGAACAGATAGGGCCGATTGTGGGGGAACACCAGTTTGAGGAAATCGTCAAGTTCATGACGGGGCATCGCCCCTCCCAGGTGGCGGAGGCGGACAAGGCGAAGACCGGGTCTGAAAACTGTCTGGCCTTGATTTACAAGGGAATGAGCGCTGTGGAGAAGATTCGCTACCTGCTGGGCCCGACGGATCCGGCGAAGGCGCAGGTCGGTTCCGTGCGCCGTGAGTACGGTAGCGATATCATGGTCAATGCCGCGCATGCCTCGGATTCGCCCGAGAATGCGGCCCGGGAAATGAAGATTGTGGATGTTCAAAACGATACAATACGGGATTGGGTGGAGAAGTATTATGGAACTTAATGAGCGGGTAGTGAAAATTGCGCCGTCGTTAACCTTGGCGATTGATGCCCAGGCGAAGGCGCTTGCGGCGGCGGGGGAAAAGGTATGCGGATTCGGTGCGGGTGAACCTGATTTTGACACGCCTGAGCACATCAAGGAGGCGGCCGCCAAGGCACTCCGGGAGGGCAAGACCAAGTATGCTCCCAATGACGGCATCATGGAATTGCGCGCGGCCATAGCAGACAAGCTCTCCTGTGAAAACAAATTGTCCTACAAGCTGGAGCAGATCCTGGTCAGCAATGGTGCCAAGCATTCGTTGTTCAATATTTTCATGGCGTTGTGCCGCGAGGGCGATGAAATCATCATTCCTGCCCCCTTCTGGCTGAGTTATCCCGAAATGGTCCGCGTTGCCGGCGGCAAGCCGGTGTTCGTTCATGGAGCCGAGGCTCACGGACTGAAGGTCACGGCGTCCCAGTTGGAAGCCGCCATCACCCCTCGCACCAAGGCCCTCGTTATCAACAGCCCTTCGAATCCCACGGGGATGGTGTACAGTCGTGCCGAACTCCGGGCGCTGGCGGAAGTGGCCGTGAAGCACAATCTTTATATTGTGTCCGACGAAATCTATGAGCGGATGGTTTATGATGGGACCGAGGCCGTTAGCGTGGGAGCGCTTTCTCCTGAAATCTTCAAACGCACCATCACGGTGAACGGGTTCAGCAAGCCGTATGCGATGACCGGTTGGCGCTTGGGTTACTTTGCCGGGCCCATTGAGATCGTCAAGGCCTGTTCGGCTTTCCAGAGCCACAGCACTTCGGCGCCAAATACCTTTGCCCAATATGGGGCCGTGGCGGCCCTGCGGGGATCCCAGGATTGCGTGACGAAGATGGTTCAGGCCTTTGATGAGCGACGGAAATTTTTCCACCAGCGGTTGACGGCAATCAAGGGCATTACCTGCGTCAAGCCCGTCGGCGCGTTCTACATGTTCCCGAACATCTCCGCTTTTGGCCTGGCTTCGCTTCAATTTGCGGAGAAACTGTTGCTTCAGGAAAAGATGGCCGTGGTGCCCGGACTTCCCTTTGGCGCCGACGAGCATATCCGCCTTTCCTATGCCTGCAGCATGGCGAACATCGAGGAAGGCATGACCCGGCTGGAGCGTTTCGTCAAGACTCTGTAGGGATCAGGATCGCCTCTCGCCATTTCCGTACGGAATTGATCAGGTGGATTTTGTCGAAATGAGGGAGCGATGAAACGGGGAGGATGGCCTCTCTGATGATCCCCTGTTCCAGTAATTCCGCACGATAGGTTCCGGGTAAAAGGCCGCATCTGACCGGCGGAGTCAGGAGCTCCCCGTCGCGTTCGACAACGATGTTGGCGATGGTGGATTCCGTCAGTTCCCCGGCCGGATTCCAGAGCAGCACGTCGACACAATCCGCTACTCCCGCCTTGGCCTGCTCATAAACGGCCCGATGGGTGGTCTTGTGGTAGAGGAACCGGTCGCCGGGATCAACCGGCTTTGCAGCCAGGCGAACACGGACGGGAGAGGATGCGTCCCTCAGATTCAGAGGGGTCGATTCTAGGCTGATTTTCCCATCGCGGGCGACCCGGAGTCTGATGCGGAGGGGAGCGGTGCCCCTTGAGCCTTCAGCATTCAACAGAGATCGCAGGTCGGGGATGGAAAGGGGAATGGCGAAATACTCGGTGGACTGCGCCAGGCGATGCAAGTGGCGATCCAGAAGAAAAATGCCGCTTTCGGGAGTCCAGAGAAGGGTTTCCAGAAGGTCAAATACGGGCGGTTTTTCGGTCAGCACCTTCGCCTTGAGCCAGCACTCCTCGTATTCATCCCCGATTTCGGAATCCCACACAATACCACCTCCCACGCCATACTCCGCCGTGTCCGCCCGGCGATCAACCAGCACGGTTCGGATGGCAATATTGAACTGGGCGCGTCGGCCGGGTGCCAGATAGCCGATGGAGCCTGTATAAATCCGGCGCGGCGTTGTCTCCTCACGGGAAATGATGTCCATGGTCCGGGGCTTGGGTGCCCCGGTGATGGAGGCACAGGGAAACAAGGCGGAAAAGATATCGCTGAGAGAGGCCCGGGTTTGTGAGGTGACGGTGGACACCATCTGCCAGACGGTGGGATAACGCTCAATTTCGAAAAGCCGTTCTGGCACCACGCTTCCGGGAATGGCGATCCGGCCCATGTCGTTGCGGATCATGTCGACGATCATGATGTTTTCGGCCCTGTTTTTTTCAGAATCCTTCAGTCGCTGGGCCTGATTCCGGTCATCCTCCGGGGTCAGTCCGCGTTTCTGGGTTCCCTTCATCGGGCGGGATTCCAGGTGGTCGCCCTCCAGACGGAAGAACAACTCCGGCGAGGCCGAACAGAGGACGAAGTCACCGGTGTCCACAAAGGCCGAATAATGCGGCCCCTGAGCTTGGACAAGATTGTGGAAGAGGGTTTCCGGCGAAGCCGGGCAGGGGCCCCTGAGCCGGAAGGTATAATTGACCTGATAGGTGTCGCCCGTGAAAAGATACTGCCGTAGTCGTGCCACCGTCGCCTCATACTCCCCACGCGTTATGGTGGGCAGCCAGGAGCCAGCCTCAGTTGCTGAGGCTATGGAGGCCAGGGTGGGCTGGGGGGCGTGATAGAGGCCGAACCAGAGCAGGGGGAAGCCGGAATCATCGGGTCGGACCTTCAAGGCGGAATCAAAGGCGGGTGCAGCCTCATAACTCAGGAAGCCTGCCGCAAAAAAGCCGTTCTGATTGACTTCGGCTTCAATCTCCCGGAGGGCGGGAAGGACTTCCGACAGGGAGGAAGCGGAAACAATTCTGACCGGGTTTTCGAAGGTCAGCCAGTGTTCGGCTTTCGGGTCATGAATGACAATGGAGTATGTCACAGGCGGCGGATGATTTCGGCTTCTGTCCTGAGAATGATGTCCTGCATCGCCGTTCCGGAATCGGCGGTTCGGAGTTCATCCAGAATCGGGGTTTCCATGCACATCGTGCAGAGTCGGGCCAGGGTGTGCAGGTGAAGTCGGTCATCCTGACAACAGAGCAGAAAGAAGAGATCCGTCGGCTTTCCGTCCTGTGAGCCGAAATGGATCGGCTGGATGGTGCGGCCGAGCACCATGAAGGAGTCGGCGACAAGATAGGGGTCGTGATGGCGGGGATGCAG